>CAZFKK010000127.1:0-914 GCA_964519735.1 uncultured Taibaiella sp. | reverse complement strand
ATTGCCTGGTTATTAACTATTCAGGCAATTTGAGAACACCGGCCCTACCCATGTTTACAGCAATAAAAGACCGGTTTCACGAAGTTGTAACAAGGGTTCTGTGTGTAACAGGTCCAGGAAACGGCCTTCAAACCGGGTTTCAAATTCAGGAGCTATTTCTGCAATGCTGAACGTATGCTCCTGTGTAATTGCCGTTTTGTTTAACATATCTTTCAGGAAAAGCGCCATTTCCGGTGTGGTTTCTATATGCACTTCGCGCCTCCTGGTGCTTACGGATAAAAAGGTTTGTTGTCGGGACCGCCCTTTACGTTTATGGACACGGGTGACGATCTCCGGTGGCCCTTCCAGCCACACCAATTTAGTACTGGGTTTCCAGTTTTGTTCCCCGCCCCCGGCTAATTCCTGTTCAATATAATGAGGGTTTATAGTCGTGCGGGGTATTTTGAAATCGAACCATTCCTGCAAGGGGAAATCGAAACAAATACCATGCATGTAATTAAACAATGATTTACGCAGGCCCTCACTGAATTTTTCATGCCGGGTACCGGTGGCATCGATATGTTCCAGGTCATTATTGGCGAAAGTCCCCGGTTCCGTCGTCTTCCTGGCTACCTGGTACAATTCAGGATTCATGCCTACAGGACTATGCGCGGTCATGGCAAACTCGTGCCAGAATCCCGACTGGATGATTCCTGCCTGGAATAATTGCCTGACCATTTCCAATGCGTCAATAGTTTCCTGTTCTGTTTGTGTAGGAAACCCATACATAAGGTAAGCATGTACCATAATGCCATTGGCCGTAAAGTGATCGGTTACTTTAGCGACCTGGCTTACCGTTACCCCTTTATTGATCAGGCTCAGCAACCTGTCGGAAGCTACTTCCAGGCCACCGGAAACGGCAATGCAACCCGAGG
>CAZFKK010000126.1:0-8023 GCA_964519735.1 uncultured Taibaiella sp. | reverse complement strand
CGCTATGCCTATATCAAAGCTAATGCCTATGACCTGGTACTGAACGGTACGGAGATTGGTGGTGGTTCTATCCGGATCTTTCAACGTGAGCTGCAATTGAAAATGTTTGAAGCTCTGGGCATCAATGCTGAGGAAGCCCAGGAAAAATTCGGATTCCTTTTGGGTGCATTTGAGTATGGAGCCCCGCCGCATGGCGGATTGGCTCTCGGATTTGACCGGCTATGTGCTTTGTTGGGTGGAGATGAATCTATCCGTGATTATATTGCATTTCCTAAAAATAATGCAGGCCGTGATGTCATGCTGGACGCGCCTGCAGCTATAGCGGCTTCTCAATTGGAGGAATTGTGTTTGCGTACTTTGGTGCAACCTTCTTAACTTGAGGTTATAGATATCAAAAAAAGGCCCGGTATTGCGTTTGCCGGGCCTTTTTTTGATAGGTCTTATGAAGGGTCAGACGTTAAAACGGAAGTG
The DNA here is from genome assembly GCA_964519735.1 of uncultured Taibaiella sp. Taxonomy (GTDB): domain Bacteria; phylum Bacteroidota; class Bacteroidia; order Chitinophagales; family Chitinophagaceae; genus Taibaiella. The sequence goes on along the minus strand of CAZFKK010000126.1, from coordinate 7,552 downwards.
CATTACATCACCATCACTAACGAGGTATTCCTTGCCTTCGATACGTAATTTCCCCTTTTCTTTAGCGGCAGCTTCTCCGCCAAGTGTAGTGAAATCATCATATCCGATTACTTCTGCTTTGATAAAGCCTTTTTCAAAGTCTGTATGAATGACGCTGGCTGCCTGAGGCGCTTTCCATCCTTTATGTATGGTCCAGGCTCGTACCTCCTGTACCCCGGCAGTAAAATAGGTGATCAGGTTCAGTAATTGATAGGCAGAGCGAATGAGTCGGTTCAGTCCTGGTTCCGTCAATCCATACTCACTGAAGAACATTTCTTTGTCTTCATCATTATCCAGTTCAGTGATCTGGGCTTCGATATTATTATTCATAATGATCACCCCGGCGCCTTCCTCCTGTGCCATTTTATTTAAGGCATCGCTATATTTATTACCGGTAAGAATAGATTGCTCATCAACATTGGCAACATACAAAACCGGTTTTTCAGTAAGAAGGAAGAGGTCGGCTATTGCCTCACGGTCTTCTCCCTCCAGGGCAAGGCCACGAATATTCTTACCTTGCTCCAATTGTTGTTTGCATTGAAGCAGCACATCGAGCACTCTTTTAGCCTTTGGGTCATTCTTTGCAATTTTCTCCGTACGGGATATTTTCTTTTCAACACTGTCAAGATCCTTTAATTGCAGTTCCGTATCAATGATTTCCTTATCGCCGACCGGATTGATCGCCCCTTCGTCCCGTAAAATATTTTCATCTTCAAAGCAGCGTATTACATGTATGATTGCATCTACTTCGCGGATGTTGGCCAGGAATTTGTTACCTAACCCCTCTCCTTTAGAGGCTCCTTTTACCAATCCTGCAATATCAACAAATTCTATGGAGGTAGGGACCACCCGTTGCGGTTGTACGATCTCAGCGAGCTTGTCCAGTCTTTGGTCCGGTACATCTACCAGGCCTACATTGGGCTCTATGGTGCAGAACCGGTAATTGCTTGCCTGAGCTTTAGCACTATTGCTTACCGCGTTAAAAAGAGTGGATTTGCCTACATTGGGTAGGCCTACTATTCCTGCTTGTAATGCCATGATCTTTTAAAGAAAATTTTTGCAAAGTTAACTGATTAGGAGCATAGTAAGCGTCCCCATTTATGTAGGTTTAAAAAAGATCATTGGCGTGAAAAAGAAGTAAGAAATTGATAAAGAGCGGGGTAATTAAACCTTATCGGGGTAATTAAAGTCCAATTTAATTTAAACAATCTTTTAGCAATATTGTTATTGCTGATAAGTGAGGTTTCAAAGCGAAAAAACCCAGCTTTACTGATTATGGAACATATTATGATTTTAAAAGAAGATATCGGGCAGTATACCATTATGCCTGCTGCTTCAGATAGAAGTGATTTTTGGAAAAATGAACTTTCTTATGCCGTTCGCCTGGGAAATGAATTTAAGGGCAAAACGTCTATTACGTTTACCACTACTGATGGATCCCGCACGGTGCAGACTACAGTATGGTCGCTCACAGAAAGTTACATTCACCTTAAGGGAGGAATTACCATTCCTCTAAATAGTATTACAGACGTGCATTTTTGATGGCAAAAGGATAACTTTGCGTCCAATATGCGCATCGCTGTAAACACAAGGCTGTTTTTAAAAGATAAATTGGAGGGCATTGGATGGTTTGCGCATGAGACGCTTTCCCGTATAGTAAGGCAGCATCCCGAACACGAATTTATTTTCTTCTTTGATCGTCCTTACCATGAGGACTTTGTTTTTGGCCCCAATGTTACCCCTGTAGTACTCATGCCTCAGGCAAGGCATCCTGCATTGTATTACCTCTGGTCGGAATGGAGTGTGCCCCGTGCGCTTAAAAAATACAAAGCGGATGTATATCTTGTCCCGGACGGCTTAGGAAGTATTAGTACTCAGGTACCTGTATGTCTTGTGATTCACGATCTGGCCTATAAACATTATCCTGAATTTATGGATAAGTTGCATCAATGGCACTATGCTTATTATACGCCACGTTTTGCCGCCCATGCAAAGCGCATCGTAGCGGTATCTGAATATACCAGGAAGGATATAGCCCATCAATTTAATATAGAAGAAAATAAGATTGATGTAGTTTATAATGGAGCACACCAGGCCTATAAACCTGTTGGCGCTGATGTGAAACAGGCCATAAAGGACCAATACACGGATGGGGAAGAGTTTTTTTTATTTACAGGAGCGCTGCAACCCCGGAAGAATATTGTGAATTTGTTAAAGGCCTTCGTGCAGTTTAAACGGAGACAGCGCAGCAAGATAAAATTAGTCATTGTTGGCCGTATGGCCTGGCAATCTAAAGAAATTGCCAAAGCGAAGGAATTGATGCCCTACAGGGAGGATGTGGTCTGGACAGGGTACCTGGATGTTTCCGAGCTTTCCCGGATTACAGCTTCAGCTTATGCCCTCGTTTATCCGTCTTTATTTGAAGGATTTGGTATTCCCATCTTGGAAGCTATGTATTGTGACGTGCCTGTTATCGTGTCCAATAGCTCCTCAATGCCTGAAGTAGGTGGGCCTGCTGCCTTATTGGTGGATCCGGCATCACCTGAAGATATTGCTGCTAAAATGATGCAATTGTACAAGGATGAAGCGCTTAGGGACAAACTGATTGTAGCTGCCCGGATCCATAGGGAGCAATTTACATGGGACCTGGCTGCCCAAAAATTATGGGAAAGCCTGATGAAATGTATCTCTTAGCTTTGCTAACATTTACTCCTTAGCGGATCAATATATGCCTGTCTGCATCTAAGCGCAAAAGAATGAATAGCAAGATGCTGAAAGAAAGCAGGGAGGTTCCTCCATAGCTTAGCATGGGCAATGTGATGCCTATCACAGGCGCCAGTCCCATGGTCATAGACAGATTGATGGCAAAATGGAAAAATAGAATGGAGGCTACACAATAGGCATATACCCTGCTAAAGGCGGACCGCTGTCGTTCCGCAATAGTGATGATCCTTAATAAAAGGGTAATATACAAGATGACGAGTAAGGTACTGCCCAGGAAACCAAACTGTTCCCCTATTCCACAAAATACGAAATCAGTGTTTTGTTCCGGCACAAAGGAATATTTGGTTTGTGTGCCATTCATAAAACCTTTCCCCATCAAACCTCCACTACCGATGGCGATCTTGGATTGCCTGACGTTATAATCGGCATCTTTCTTTACTACGCCGCCCGCACGACGGTATTCCTCTGGCACATCCTGTCCTAGCATAGAGTAGATCCGTTCTACCTGGTAGGGCTGGAATACATACTTGAACACATAAGGAACGATCCATTGTGAAAACAAAACCGCCAGGAGCCATGAGCCGATAATGATCAGGATAAGGATTTTATTACGCTTCAATTGACGGCGCATCAGCCAGGTCAGGAGTAAAGGAATCAGAGTGATGATAATAAATAAGGGTATGCGTTCCAGTAACAAGGTGGCTAATACTACACCTACAACAGAAAAGCCAATGACCAGGATTGTGTTGGGCAATCCTTCCCGGTACATGGCCAGGAAGAAGGAAAAATAAACCAGGGCCAGTCCTGTTTCATTTTGTTTGATAATCAATAAACAAGGGACCAGTACAATTGCTGAAGCAATCAACCTGTCCCGAAGGGTATTAAAGTTGGTCTCCGGGGTGGATAAAAAGCGGGCTAATGCCAATGCTGTAAATATTTTACACAATTCTCCGGGTTGAAAACTAAAAGACCCGAACTTGATGAAACTATGAGAGCCTTTTACTTCAGAGCCTAGCCCGAATGTGGCCAGAAGCAATAAAATGCCCAACAGATAAGACAAATAAGCTACTGCTGAAAAGAACTTACTGTCTGTCAATACAATGATCAATCCAATAAATAAGGAAATGCCCAACCACATCAATTGTTTCATATGGCTCTTTCCCATATTCAGGAAAGGTTCGCTGAAACTGATGTATTCTACAGAATAAACTGCTGATATCCCGATCGTTACCAATGCAAGGTAAAGAAAAATTACTGGCCAGTCCAGGCGATTTGCTAATGATTTCCGGGGTGTACCCATTTTGGCTTGATTAAAATGTTTTCTTTTGAATAAAAATAGCAGGCTGCTGTTTTAGGCTATATACCTGGAAGTTATCATTGGGGCTTCAGGTAGTAATAGTTTTTCAGAATTTGCTTTACCAGCAAGGTATCCCGGGATCGTTTAACACTGTCCTGGGTCCTTTTGTCTGCAGTACGCAAAAGGTCTCTCATCATATCTTTCTGGCGTTGCAGTGAATCTATGGTACGAATATATTTTTTGATCGTATTGGCACCATACATTCTATCCAGCAGGGGCTTACGTTTGATCGTATCCGTAAGATACTGTTCCATCATAAGACTGGCAATGGGGCCTGCCCACGTTCCTCCGTATCCTGCATTCTGTACGACAACGGCAATGGCTATTTTAGGGTCGTTTTTTGGCGCGAAGCAAACGAAAACGGAATGATTATCCAGTTTTACCCTTTGTCCATATATCAGTGCATAGTTCTCTACAGTTCCCGTTTTACCACAAACCTCAACTCCGGGTAACTGGGCTACTTTTCCCGTTCCTTTAGTAACAACATCTTCCATGCCCGCTATAACCGCAGCAAAAAAAGAATCAGGAATATGGGTGACTTCGTGTTTTTCCAGATAGGAGGTCAGCAGGGAGTCTTTCTGGTTGCCACCTATGCTTTTTACGAAATGAGGAATATAATAATGACCCTTATTGGCAATAAGACACATAGCGTTAGCCATTTGGAGCGGTGTCATATCTATCTCCCCTTGCCCCATGCCCACAACTACCATGTTGCAGGAATTCCAATGGTTATTATAAATACGGTTAAAATAGGTTGTATCCGGGATACTGCCTTTATATTCTCCTGTAATATCGACACCCAGGGCATGACCTAACCCAAAGGAGGATAAATAATCATGCCATCTTTGTACTCCTTCTCTGACACCACCTTTCCACTTTTTGGCATCAACAGTAAGGCGAAAAACATGACAAAAATAGGCGTTACAGGAATTGGCCATAGCCAGCCTCAGGTTAGCAGCATGTCCTGCATTACTGTGCGTACAGCCTATACGTCTTCCGCAAGCATAATACCCACCGGAACAGGCCAGGCCAAAAGAGGGTTTAATAACGCCAACGTCTAGCCCTATGAGCGCCGTAAGTGGCTTAAATGTAGAGCCCGGAGGATACTGTGCCTGGATAGCACGGTTGAATAACGGGCGGGTATACTCTTTTGACAATTGATTAAAGTTCTTTCCGAAATTACCTCCTGCTAAAAGATTGGGATCATAACTTGGCCCTGATACCATAGCGAGTATCCCGCCGGTTTTAGGGTCTATGGCAATGGCGCTTCCTATTTTGTCACTCATTAGTCGCTCACCCAGGGCCTGTAAATCTGCATCTAGGTATAATTCCAGGCTTTTGCCACCGATAGCAGGGGTGTCCAGCGCTCCGTTTTTATAAGCGTCTCTCGGCCTGTTGAGCACATCCCTTACCATGTATTCTACGCCTCTCTGGCCTCTCAGTACTTCTTCATACACGTTTTCCAAGCCGGTAATGCCCAGGTAATCTCCTTGGCGATAAGAGGCATAGCGGGGCTTTTCCAGCATTTTAGGCGTAACCTCGTTCAGGTATCCGAAGATGTGTGCGCCTATAGCTAAAGGATAGGTTCTGGAGTTCCGTTCTATGAGTTCGAAACCTTCAAATAAATAAAGGTTCTCCTGCATGCGTGCATTTTTCTCTGAAGATAAGGCCGCTTCATAAATACTTTGCCTTTGTAGTCCGTTCCGGGCAGCCAGTTTAGTTACTGTTTTCTTAAAATCTTCTTTAGTGGTGGCCATTACCTCGCAAAATAAGTTGGTATCAATATTTTTTATCTTGTTGGGGATAAAAGCCAGATCATAAGTTACATGGTTGATCAAAAGATTTTTTCCGTTCCGGTCACTGATGACTCCCCTGGCAGGATAAATTACCTTGCGGAAGATCGCCTGATCGTCAGCCATCACTTTATATTTATCTTCCATGATCTGGAGCATAAATAATCTAGCTATTAAAATAATAGCCATAGCAACAAACACCGATCTGATGATCCAGGGACGGGGATTTTGACTCAATGATGACATGAAGGCGAATAAAATGAATAATAGACAAAGATAATGTTACCGCAAGAAACAAAACAAAAATAATAGAGCTTGTTTTCAGATAATGCATAATTTCACCTTATTTTATTTTTAAATCTCCTGCCTTGGCTTTATTCCAATCTAAAAATACATCACCTTCCAGGCTGGCCTTATTTACAGCCTTCATCCTGGCTTTATTCAATACCGGTATCAGCCTCATTATAGGGCATATATGGTATATCCATATCGTGGCTTTCGGGCTGACTTTCCTGGTCGCCTATTCACTCTTCTTTTATGTCCTTCAGTACTTCATTTACCGGAAGATCAAGCTGATCAACAAATTCATTTATCAAACCAAAGCGACTAAGAGGGAAGAATTTTTCTATAGAAATATACTCCCTCAAAAATCAATTGATGAGGTGAGTAAAGATGTGGAACGATGGGCATTGGAGAAAAGAGGAGAGATAGAAAGCCTTCATAAAAACGAACAGTTCCGGAAGGAGTTTCTGATGAACCTGACGCACGAGTTACGTACCCCGATATTTACTATCCAGGGTTATATACATACCCTGTTGGGAGGAGCTATTGATGACCCTGCTGTTAACAGGAAGTTTCTGCACAATGCTACCAAGGGTATAGAAAGATTGGTGCAACTGGTTGATGACCTGGATCAGATCTCTAAACTGGAATCAGGAAGAATCCCCTTGATGCAGGAATCTTTTGTGATACAAGACCTGGTAAAAGATATCTATGAAGAGATGATGCTCAAAGCTAAAGAACGAAACATTGATTTGTTATTTAAAAAAGGAACGCAGTCGGGTATTACCGTCTATGCTGATAAACAGAAAATTAAACAGGTTGTGGTCAATCTTGTAGAAAATGCCCTGAAGTATGGAAATGAAGGCGGCGCTATTACAACAGGTTTTTATCAAATGGATGAAGGCAGGGTATATATAGAAGTTTCTGATGATGGCCCCGGTATAGAGGAATTTCATCTCTCCCGTATTTTTGAACGCTTTTACAGAGCGGACCGCAGTCGCAGCAGGGAAATCGGGGGCACAGGTTTAGGGCTGGCCATTGTCAAACATTTAGTAGAAGCCCATGGGCAGACCGTAACCGTTCGAAGCAAGGTTGGCGTAGGCTCTTCTTTCGGTTTTACCCTGGATAAGGGGAGGATCTGAGAAGGAAAGGCTGTTAGTGACTGTTTATAGGAAAAGCAAGAATGTTAAAACGGTAACCGGACTTGGTCACTTAAAGGGTGGGGAGCACTCCCGGTTTCTCGCAGAAATAGATCATCTCATTACGGGGAATGCGGTACCGGTCAGTTTGTGCCACACTTAAAGTCTGCACATAATCATCGACGGTTACTTTAAATCCTGCCGCAGCCAGCTTGTCT
>CAZFKK010000125.1:0-8247 GCA_964519735.1 uncultured Taibaiella sp. | reverse complement strand
GAAATACAGCGAGGCTTATAAATTATTTGATGAGGGTATCAGCCTGGTAGGCCCTGATAAGGATAAGCGTTTTATATTGCTTCCTGTAATAGATACGATAAGGGCGCAATCGAAGATGTATATGGGTTTTACTTCCTATTATAGCGGAGCCTATGACCAGAGCATACCTCTGTTGAAAGAAGCCAAAGCAAGTCCGTACCTCGACAGGGAGGCTAATGTCTATCTTGTATTGGCCCAGGCTTATGAACAACAGGGTAAAACTGCAGAACAGGTAGCCTTATTAAAAGAAGGGAAAGCAAAATTCCCGAACGACAAAAATATAGCCAATGCTGAATTGAATTATTATATCAAGTCGGGCAAACAGGAAGAGATGACTGCCAAGCTGGAAGAAGCAATTGCCAAAGATCCGGAAAACCCCGACCTGGTATTCAACCTGGGTATTATCTACGAGGGTATGGTAAAGAATAACCCCGCAGAAGCATCCGTATTCAGTGAGAAGGCGGAAGCAGCCTACAAAAAGGCTTTGGCTCTTGCTCCGGATAATGCTAATTATCATTACCAATATGGGGCACTTTATTATAATAAGGCAGCAGAACTGAATGGTGTTATGAATGACCTGGGTGTCGGTAAGGCCGATCAATTGAAGTACAATGAACTATTGAAGGAAAGGGACGGTTTATTTGCCAAAGCGTTGCCTTTATTAGAAAAAGGAAAGGATTTGTATAGTGCGAAGGAGAAAAACCTTAGCGGAGAGGAAAAATCCTTTTATCGTCAAAGTCTGGAAGCCTTGAGTAAAATATACTCCATACAGGACCGCCTGGATGAAGCAGGGGCGGTTAAAAAGAAATTGAGCAGTATGAATTAATACTCATAAAGATAAGCTGGCATAAGAACTAAGGGTTAATGGTAACGTTAACCCTTAGTTTTTGGGATTGCTCCCAGAAATACACCCATCGGGTGACTTGGCCATAAGTTCGGATTCCTTCCCGCTGACCGTGAAAACGCAGGTATTCGTCATATAAGGCCGTAGCTCCGCCCCGGAAACGGCTCCGGTATTTTCTTCTCATGGATTTTAGCTCCTCGATATCACTCATGGTATTAGGATTAAGCCCGTTTAACAGTTGTTCTGCAATTTCGTTGTTCTTTTCTTTTAAGTCAGCAAAGGCATACAAAAAAAGATTGAGGTAACCTGAATATTGAAATGCAGGATTGTTACTCTCTACACAGAGGATATAGGCCATAAGGTTGGCGTCATCCTCAGCCGCTATGCCGGTCTGGTGCGCCATTTCATGCGCCACGACGAAGGGATGCATAAAGGCTGGTATGAAGCGGTTAAATTGTGCTTCACCTGACAAGGGATTATAATACCCCTGGATACCCAGGTAGTTAAGCAGGTAGCCTAATGAGGTAGGTTTGACTTTCAGAGGCGCTATCGGATGATTATATTGCTGGTGATAATATTGCAGGGCTTCTTTATTCACTATATCGAGATCGGGGAACTTTATTTGTACATAAGAAGTATCATTCAGTTTTTTGATAAGTGTTTGGTTAAGATGGACAAGCGCTGCGGCATCCCAGTGTAGTTTACCGAGGCTCCAATGAGCAGTAAGGCCCGGACGGGCATAATTCCCTCCCCATAACAGCAAAAAGGCCAGGTAAACTACAGCGGGAAAAGTAAAGCAGCGCAGTAGTTCTATCCAGAAGTCATTTTTGTTCCGTTTATACGTAGTTAAAAAGTAAACCAACCGGATCAACAAAAGAATAAAAAAAAGGATCAATAACAGGTACAGGATATCTCCAATACTTACAGGTATGGGATTGAAGAGCAAACTACGCCCTTTTTGTAAGGGATAATAAATGAATTGTATGTACCGGCGCAAGACAGTTCCGTCATTACTCAGCGCATATTGAAATCCCGTAATGAGGAGCAGCAAGCCTACAAGGATCCCCGTTCTTATATATATTTGCCTCCTCATAGCTAAAAATCCTGTTTGAGTGTGTAGAAATGGAAAGGCTGTGGCCACAACCGCTTGAATTCATTAATAACTGTAAATTACTTAACTTTACTTTTATGACGAGGGCCGGATGGAAAAAAATTGTTTTTGGTATGTTATTTCTATGGAATAGCAATCCGGGCATGGCTCAATTCAGATCAGTTCATTTCGGTGTCAATGGATTAACCTGTTCCCAATGTAGCCGTAGTGTGGAGATGCAATTGCGTAAACTGCCCTTCGTGCAAAAGGTGCATATGGATTTGGAAAATACTTCCGGGAAGATCTTATTCAGGGATAATAGTAAAGTAGTCATAGAGGATATTGCCCGGGCAGTAAAGGATGCAGGGTTTTCGGTCAGGTACCTGGATGCCGAATTCGATCTTTTGGATGCAAACCAGGTACACGATTCCTGCTTTAGCTATCAGGGAGATGCTTATGCTGTCTTAAATCCCGATATAACGATAAGGGAGTCGAGGCTACAACTTAAATTTATTGGTAAAGATTATCAGCCTGCAAAAGAAATCCGGAATTATCCACATGCCGGCTTCATCAACTGCAAAGGGAACATAATATACCAGGTGGCACTCATTAATCATTAATTTTTTGTTTTGAAACGGTTTCTCTTTATCCTACTGATCTGCAGTTCTTTTTTCCCGGCGGCTCAGGAGTTGTACCCGCTTAGCGAAGCTGCAAGTACCTTGCCCAAAGGGACCCTGGGTATCAGGGGCTTTTCAGAAACTTATAAGGAAGTGAACCAATGGCGTAATATGACCGGGTTGCGGGTGATGTATGGATTCAGTTCCCGGCTTTCGGTTTACCTTACAGGAATCGCTTCTAACCATCACGGCGAAAAGCTGCCTCCTGAATTTCCTTTCCATAATACCCCTGAGCGAGGTGCCTATTACCCTTACCGGCTGAATGGCGCGCATGCCTATATCAAATATCGTTTTCTGTCTTTTGATGCGCCTCAGCGGCACTTCAGATCGGCTGTTTATGGGGAAGCTGCTTATGTCCATACCACCCATCATGAAACCGAACCTGATCTGATGATGGGAGATAACAGTGGAGGAGGGGGAGGGTTAATCTTTACTTACCTGGATAAGCGCTGGGCCGGTTCTCTGACAGCAGGTATGATTATTCCCGGCGCTTACCAGGGCTTATCGCCTGATCCGATAGACGGGCTTCCTGATGTTCCGGTGCGGGTACACTATGGGAAAGCGCTGACTTATAGTTTATCCCTGGGCTATTTATTGTGGCCTCGCGTTTACCAGCATTACGGCCAAACGAATATCAACCTGTATGCCGAAATAAAAGGAAAAGCCTTTGATGCTTCCCGCGTATTTCTATTTGTAGGAATGCCCAATGAGTATTACCTGGAGCAGCCTCGTTATCCTCCAGCCTTACAAAGAGGCTACTTTGCAGACCTGAGTCCCGGCGTACAATTTATTTTCGGATCTAATCTACGTATCGATATTTCTGCTACATTTCCCTTACTGGGTATATCTTACGCACGCCTTTACCCGGTGTACACCTTCGGTATTCAAAGGTATATTTATTTTAAATAACCATAGTTTTCATAGGTGTTCCGCAACTGGGATTTTGAGCATAGACATATGAATTCAAAAAATGTTTAGCATTTCTTCGATTTGCTTATTAACTTTGCATCAGAAAAAATGACAATAATTTTACAATTCTTACATTTCCCTCTTTAACTTATGAATTGGAAACACGCTTTCACCTCTTCTATTGGTAAGAAGCTCGTAATGGGTATTACAGGTATTTCGCTTATCGTTTTTCTGATAGTCCATTGCTATGTAAATGCATTGATCTTTGTTCCGGATGGCTACTACAAATATGAGGCCGCAGCCCATTTCCTGGGCACTAATCCCATCACGCGTACTGCAGAGATCGGGTTGTTTGTCGGTATTATTCTCCACATTATCCAGGGATTGATGCTCTGGTCGCAAAATAATGCCAAGAGACCGGTAAAGTATGCGGTGTACAGTGGCAGTAAGAACAGTAGCTGGTATAGCCGTTCCATGGGACTTTTAGGTACATTAATCCTTATTTTCCTGGTATTGCACCTTTATCATTTTTGGGCACCTAACCGTTACCAGCAATTGCTGACAGGCCAGGAAAAAAACTTATACCTGGAGATGGAAATTTTGTTTCAGAATCCTGTTGTGGTCCTGGTCTATGCCTTAGGCTGTATTTCCCTGGCCTGGCATTTAATGCATGGTTTCTGGAGTGCATTTCAGACTTTAGGATTAAGCACAACCAAATATAAGAAAATTATTAATGGAGTGGGGATGGCGTTTTCTATCATTGTTCCCTTGATATTTATAGCAATGCCGGTAGCTTTTTACCTGGGCTGGCTACCCCCTGCCTCTAGTTTTGCCGTTCCAGGACATTAATTGAAGTAAATAATTATTCAAATTCATTATAAAGCATGAATGCTAACATTCCTCAGGGTGAGTTGTCTTTAAAATGGGCAAATTATAAGAACACTTGTAAGCTGGTTAACCCTGCCAACAAGCGTAGCCTGGAAATCATTGTCATTGGTACAGGTCTTGCAGGAGCATCTGCGGCTGCTTCCCTGGGAGAGATGGGCTATAAGGTGAAGGCCTTCTGCTTCCAGGATTCTCCGCGACGCGCCCACTCCATAGCAGCCCAGGGAGGGATCAATGCAGCCAAGAATTATCAGAATGACGGAGACTCTGTTTTTCGTTTATTTTATGATACCATAAAAGGCGGGGACTACCGTGCACGTGAGGCGAATGTACACCGCCTGGCAGAAGTCAGTGCCAATATTATTGACCAGTGTGTGGCCCAGGGCGTGCCTTTTGCCCGGGAGTACGGTGGTTTACTCAGTAACCGTTCCTTTGGCGGTACCCAGGTACAACGTACTTTCTACGCAGCAGGGCAGACGGGACAACAGTTGCTGATAGGCGCTTACCAGTCCCTGGAAAGACAGGTCGCTTTAGGTAATGTTACGATGTACGACCGCCATGAGATGCTGGATGTAGTAAAGATCGACGGAAAGGCAAGGGGGATTATTGCCCGTGACCTGGTAAGTGGAAAGCTGGAACGGCATTTTGGTCATGCTGTATTGTTATGTAGTGGCGGATACGGCAATGTATTCTATTTATCCACCAATGCTATGGGCAGCAATGTAACTGCAGCCTGGAAAGCCCATAAAAAGGGCGCTTATTTCGGTAATCCCTGCTTTACACAGATTCATCCTACCTGTATTCCCGTTTCCGGCGACCACCAGTCCAAACTGACACTGATGTCGGAATCCTTACGGAATGACGGACGTATATGGGTACCCAAACAAAAAAATGATACCCGCAAACCTGCGGATATACCTGAAGAAGAAAGGGATTATTACCTGGAAAGAAGGTACCCGGCCTTCGGTAACCTGGTACCCCGCGATGTGGCCAGCCGTGCGGCCAAAGAACGCTGTGACGCAGGATATGGTGTAGGTTCTTCCCGCCAGGCCGTTTACCTGGATTATGCTTCTGCTATTGAGCGGTATGGCAAAATAGAATGCAACAAGCAAGGTATTCATGACCATGCACCTAAAGACATGGTGATCAAACTGGGGAAAGAAGTAGTGAAGGAGAAGTACGGCAATCTTTTCGATATGTATGAAAAGATCACCGGTGAGAATCCTTATGAAACGCCCATGCGGATCTATCCGGCGGTGCATTATACCATGGGAGGTCTTTGGGTCGATTACGAGCTGATGACCAATGTCCCCGGCTTATATGCCCTGGGTGAGGCTAATTTCAGTGACCACGGGGCAAACCGCCTGGGAGCATCAGCTTTGATGCAGGGACTTGCGGACGGTTATTTTGTTATTCCTTATACTATTGGCAACTACCTGGCTGATGAGATCCGGACCAAAGCTATTCCTACAGATCATCCTGAATTTGTAAAAGCAGAAAAGGAAGTAGCAGACCGCATCAGTACCTTGATGAATGTAAAAGGAACAGAATCTGTAGAGAGCTTTCATAAACGTCTCGGCAAAATCATGTGGGATAAATGTGGCATGGCCAGGAATGAAAAAGGGCTGAAAGAAGCGATCCGTGAGATCCGGTTATTGCGTGAGGAATTCTGGAAGAATGTGCGTATCCCCGGCGAAATATTCGAGATGAACCCCGAATTGGATAAGGCCAATCGTGTCGCGGACTTTATGGAATTAGGCGAATTAATGTGTATGGATGCCCTAAACCGTGCAGAAAGCTGCGGAGGCCATTTCCGGGAGGAATCTCAGACGGAAGAAGGAGAAGCCATGCGTAATGATGAACAGTTTATGTACGTGGCCGCATGGGAGCATACACAACAAAATACTTGGGTACTGCATCAGGAATCCCTGGATTATGAGGTGATGCATCCCACACAAAGAAGTTATAAGTAAACCCGGTGCTTGGTCGTTCCCTATAGAGCTTAAGGTCGCCTAAGTTGCAGCATTATATAAAGATTGAAGACATTTAATTCATAATATCAGATTTGGCAAAGGAAGGCATATTGGCTCAGGTCTGATCCTTTGATCATCAAATTGACAAATAGAGATGGAACATTATAACATGAACCTGACCCTGAAAGTATGGCGTCAAAAGAATGCACAGGACAAAGGACATTTTGAATCCTACCAGGTAAAAGATATTTCTTCGGAAATGTCCTTCCTGGAAATGTTCGATGTATTGAACGAGCAGTTGATTCATGAGGGGAAGGAACCGATCACCTTCGATCACGATTGCCGTGAGGGGATCTGCGGTGCCTGTTCTATGCATATCAACGGCCAGCCTCATGGTCCCTGGCATCAAACCACTACCTGCCAGTTGCATATGCGTGCCTACCAGGATGGAGATACCATAGTTGTCGAGCCCTGGAGAGCTAAGGCTTTCCCGGTAATTAAAGATTTGATGGTGGACCGCCGCTCCTTCGACCGGATTATACAGGCAGGGGGCTATATTTCCGTGAATACCGGTAATGCACAGGATGCCAATGCCTTGCCGATACCTAAAGATAAAGCAGACGAATCCTTTGCTGCTGCAGCCTGTATCGGTTGCGGGGCATGTGTGGCAGCCTGTAAGAATGCTTCTGCTATGCTGTTCCTTTCTGCTAAAGTATCCCATCTTGCCTTATTGCCGCAAGGGGATGTGGAGCGTAAAACCAGGGTTTGGGATATGGTAGACCAGATGGATAAAGAAGGCTTTGGCAGTTGTACCAATACCCAGGCCTGTGAAGCAGAATGTCCGAAGGGTATCTCTGTACAGAATATCCGCCGACTGAATTCAGAATATATGCGTTCTGTATTTAGCGGTGATGAAAGATAACCATTTGTTGTAGCCTATAAAATAAATACTAAATGTCCTCAGGGGACGTTTAGTATTTTTTGTTTAGTAACATTGTGAACCTCCGGGACTGTTGAGAGCTAATCTTGCACGGAAAACTAAAATCGTATCTTTAAACCTCGTATGCTAGTAAATAAACGTATTGTATCCTTATTAATGCTCCTGCTGTTCAACCTTCAGGCGCTGCAGGCCCAGCAGCTGACGATGAAGGGGAGAGTCTATGATTTCAAAACCAATAAACCGATGGCGAATGTGAATGTCGTCAATACATTTACAGAAACAGGACTCACTACAGACAGCACAGGGATGTTTACCCTTAATGTCGCGCGGGGGCATCTGATAGAATTCAGAAGAATAGGATTTAAGATCAGCAGAGTGCGTATTGAAGGATCCGAGCTGCCCTATTATAACATTGCCATGCAGGAAGGAGCTATCGACCTGATGGAAGTGGAGATCCTGGGCAATAACTATCGAATGGACAGTATTGAAAAACGGGAGACTTACAAATGGGCCATTGAGCATTATAAATTAGATGCCATAGATATGATCCAACATCCGTTTGATGCCTTAAGTAAAAGGAATCGGCAGATATGGGCCTTTCAAAAACATTTTGAATATTTTGAAAAGGAAAAATTTGTCACCTATGTTTTTAATGAAAGGCTTATTCGTCAGCTAACCGGTTTGGATACCAGCCAGGTTCAGGTTTATATGCACCGTTACCGTCCTGCTTATGAACAGGTAAAACAATGGAGCGATTATGAATTTTATGACTATATCAAAAGGACAGCAGCAGCCTTCCGGAGAAAAAGCGACAGGGAATAACAGTCGCTTTTCGTTGTGTGTCAGGCATGTATATTTACTCTAGGGTGTAAGTCCCGAACACGCTTTGC
>CAZFKK010000124.1:0-8267 GCA_964519735.1 uncultured Taibaiella sp. | reverse complement strand
TTGCTTATATAGCTACAGGCGCTTTAATCGCGGGGTGGGCTTCGTAATTTTTTAAGGTGAAATCTTCAAAATCGAAGGCAAACAGGTCTTTTATTGCAGTATTTAACTCCATGTGGGGGAGGGGGTAGGGTTGGCGGGATAATTGCAGTTTCGCCTGTTCTATATGATTGCTGTACAAATGGACATCGCCGAAACTATGGATAAAAGATCCGTAAGCCAATCCGCAGACCTGGGCCATCATCATGGTCAACAGGGCATAGGAAGCTATATTAAAGGGAACCCCCAGGAATACATCGGCACTGCGCTGGTACAACTGGCAACTCAGCTTTCCGTCAGCTACATAAAACTGGAAGAGGGCATGACACGGTGTTAAGGCCATATCTTTCAGCTCCCCTACATTCCAGGCATTAACCAGGATGCGCCGGCTGTCAGGATTGGTCCGGATCTGGTGCAAAGCTTCTTTGATCTGATCGTGTACCTGGCCATCAGCCCCTTTCCAGCTCCGCCATTGTTTTCCATAAACCGGGCCCAGGTCGCCCTTCTCATCAGCCCACTCATCCCATATGCTGACACCATGTTCTTTAAGATAGGCAATATTGGTATCTCCCCGGAGAAACCATAACAGTTCATAAATAATGGATTTCAGGTGTACCTTTTTGGTGGTTACCAGCGGGAATCCTTTTTGCAGGTCAAAACGCATCTGGTAGCCAAAACAACTGACCGTACCGGTACCGGTACGGTCAGCCTTTTCATGGCCATTATCCAGGATATGTTGAAGCAGTTCGAGGTATTGTTGCATGATCTTGTACGGTACTTATTCTGCCATCATTGATTCTATAGCCTCCGCAATGTCTTCAGCATTAGGTTTAGAAAAATAATCTCCATCCGTTGCATATGCAGGCCGATGTGCCTTGGCGGCAAGTGTGCGTGGCGCTACATCCAGCCATTTATACCCCCCCTGCAACTCCATCACCTGCTGGAACATATAGGCGGAAGCACCTCCGGGCACATCTTCGTCAATAAAGATGATCCGGCTGGTTTTCTTCAATGATTCCACGATCTGGTGGGTCGTATCAAAAGGCAGCAAGGTTTGTACATCTATCAATTCACAACTGATACCCTGCGGCGCCAGGTAAAGATCAATAGCTTCCCGGATCACTCTTAAGGTAGACCCATAAGAAACGATCGTAATATCTTCTCCCTCTAAAAGCACTTCCGGTATCCCGAAAGGTACTGTAAATTCAGCCAGGTTATCCGGCATTTTTTCTTTGAGGCGATAGCCGTTGAGGCATTCCACTACAATAGCAGGTTCATCGCTCTGCAATAAAGTGTTGTACATTCCGGCTGCCTGAACCATATTGCGGGGCACACATAAATGAATCCCCCTGATTGCGTTCAGGATCATGCCCATCGGCGAGCCGCTATGCCATATCCCTTCCAGACGATGTCCCCGGGTCCGGATAATAAGTGGGCATTTCTGTCCGCCTTTGGTTCTGTATTGTAAGGTAGCGACATCATCGCTCAAGGTTTGTAAGCCGTATAACAGATAATCCAGGTATTGAATTTCAGCAATAGGACGCAGTCCCCGAAGTGCCATACCCAGCCCCTGGCCCACAATAGTTGCCTCCCGGATACCGGTGTCACTAATACGTAATTCGCCAAACTTCTCCTGGAGACCTGCAAACCCCTGGTTCACATCGCCGATCTTGCCTACATCTTCGCCAAAAGCGAATACTGCAGGATTATTAGAAAAAGTATGATCGAAGAATTGATTTAATATTTCAAAACCATTCAGCTGCGGACTACTATCACTATATACCGCTTTTACCTCGTTAATATGGGCTACTGCTTTTGAGGAACGGGAATGCAGATAAGCATTAAACTTGTCTTTAGCTTCTTCCTGCAGCTTTTGATAATAATTGCGCAATCCGGATGCAGCCGGGCTGGTACCCGCCATTTTTAAAATACGCTTACAGGTGCGCAACACATCTTTACGGATGGGTTCTTTAAGGGCATTCAACTCCTGCAACCATCCTGCAATCTGTTGTGCGGCAGCCCCACCTTCAAAAACAAGAGAATTGGAAAGTTGGGTTACCTGCTTCATCTGCTCCTGGATGGGCTCCAGGAATTTGTTCCAGGCTTCCTGTTTGCAGGTACGGGCATAGTCTTTAGCTTTTTCTTCCAATGCCCCCAATTCTTCCTCATTGGCAATGGCATTTTCCAGGATGAACTCGCGAAGTTTGCGGATACAGTCCATCTCCTTCTCCCATTCCAGCCGCTCCTTACTTTTATAGCGTTCATGAGACCCTGAGGTAGAATGACCCTGGGGTTGTGTTACTTCCTGGACATGAAATAAAGCAGGAATATGAGTTTCCCTCACCCGTTCAATACCTTTCTGAAAGGTTTCGACCAAGGCAGCATAGTCCCAGCCCTTTACCCGGTAAATCTCCACCCCACTGCCCAGTTTTTCATCATACTGAAGACCGGAAAGCGCTTCTGATATGGAGTTTTTAGAAGTCTGGTAGCTACGGGGCACCGAAATGCCATACCCATCATCCCATACACAAACTGCCAGGGGCACTTTCAGTACCCCTGCAGCATTTAACGTTTCCCAGAAATGCCCTTCGCTGGTGGAAGCATCTCCTATAGTACAAAAACTGACTTCATTTCCTTTATTGGAAAAGCGTTCAAAACCTGTTGTAAGGTTTTGGGCATTCCTGTATAATTTAGAAGCATAAGCTACGCCCAGCGCCCGTACCATCTGGCCTGCGGTGGGAGAAATATCACTCGTGGAATTAGGTTGTGCCATCAGGTCTTTCCATTCTCCCTGCTCATCCAGCCAACGCGTACTGTAATGCCCGTTCATCATCCGGCCTGCCGAGGAGGGTTCCAGTTCCGTATCCGGGTTGGCATATAACTGTGCAAAGAACTTTTCTACATCGCTCATCCCTGTAGCAAACATTAAGGTCTGATCCCTGTAATAACCTGAACGTATATCCCCCGGTTGAAAACATTTAGCCAAAGCTATCTGCGCCAGTTCCTTACCATCACCAAAAATGCCAAATTTAGCTTTACCTGTCAATACCTCCCTGCGACCGATCAAGCTGGCTTCCCTGCTGGTAACTGCCAGCTCATAATCTTTTAATACTTCCTCTCTAAACTCATCAAATGAAAGTTTGCTTTCCGTCAATCCTTTATTTTGCGTTGCACTCATATATGATTGTTTATTCATTTAATTGGTTTCGCTGTAACAAAGGTACTATTTAAGCTGGATAAGCACAAATAAGGCGCTCCTGCAGCTTCTTCAAAGATACGGGCATTACAGCAATAAACCCATCGTACCCTGCATGTTTTCAGCAATTTACATGCTTCAGGGAAGGTCATCTTTAAGGCAAACGAAGGAAAATTTTGTCCGGGTTCAGCAGGTTAAGGGATGTTCCCGTAAAAAGCTATTTCAACGCCATCAGCCGGGGCTTAAATACCAGGTAGAAGACAGCCAAAGGAATACAGGTCAGCAGAAAGATAAGGCCAAAATTAAAGTGGGTAAACAATACAACTATATTGATCAACAATTGCACCAAGCCATAACCTAAAGAGATCAGCAGATGGGAGTACCTGCCTTCATTAGCCAAAAGCTGGTAGAAATGCAGGCGGTGGGCCTTGAAGATATTTTCCCGCAGGATGATCCGATGCAGTATCGTCAATACGGTATCTACGCCATATACGGACAGCAACAATACATATTTCAGTTCGGAGGTCGCAATGATCACCGGCAGGAGCAGGGACAGCATCCAGAATCCAATGGTCATACTGCCCACATCTCCGGCAAAACATGCAGCCTTTGTCCTGAAATTGAAAAACAGGAAAATAAGGCAGGCAATCATGCCGGTTACGATATAAGGAGTCGGACTGACCGGCTTGATGTATTCATTAAAATAGAGCAGGGAAGCCAGGCTGACCAGGCTATATATACCGGTAAGCCCATTGATCCCATCCATGAAATTATAGGCATTTAAGGTTCCTATGATCAATACATAACAAAGAAAAATAATCCAAACAGGTAGATAAAATGCCTGCAAGGCATAAAGAAGCGCGGTTACTGAAATGAAGTGTCCGAGGATCCTGATTTTATTAGGAAGACTATGTATATCATCCAGGAAGCTGATCATACCCAGGCACAGCATACCGGATAACAGCACCCATGCGGAAGTGTCCTGCTGAAAAAAAAGCACATATAAACCTGCAGCAAGGGGAAAGATAATCCCCCCCCCGCGGATAGTGACCTGGTTATGTGAACTGCGCCGGTTGGGCTGATCAATGATCCGGTACCTTTCTGCAATACGGAAATAAGCCAGCAGGGCAACAAATAAAATTACTGTGATAATACAATAAATCATTGCTTCGATAGGGTAATGGGCTATAACAGACTGTAATTTAAGATACACCGGCAGGAATCAGGATGGCATCTATTACAGCAACAAAACTAATTCAGGAAAGCCTTGGTGGCTTCATCCAGCCTTTTTTCCCATTTCCAGGCGGTACGCATCATTTCG
Organism: uncultured Taibaiella sp.; assembly: GCA_964519735.1. Classification (GTDB taxonomy): domain Bacteria; phylum Bacteroidota; class Bacteroidia; order Chitinophagales; family Chitinophagaceae; genus Taibaiella. Next base: position 3,714 of record CAZFKK010000124.1, on the reverse strand, counting down.
TCAATATCATGTTGAGGTACCCACCCCAACTCTTCTTTAGCCCGGGTATTATTGGCATAAATTTCTATGACATCACCTGCCCGCCTCGGGCCCATAACTACATTTAGTTTCCGTCCGGAAATTCTTTCAAATGCTGCAATGAGTTCCAATACGGTAATCCCTTTGCCGGTTCCCAGGTTAAAAACAGAACAATTATCAGCCAGTGCATTTTCCAGGGAGCGGTTCATGGCCAGGGTATGGGCATGGGCAATATCCATCACATGGATGTAATCCCGGATACAAGACCCGTCCCGGGTAGGGTAATCGCTGCCAAAAACAGTCATCGATGGTCGTTTCCCCACGGCAGTCTGGGTAATCACTGGTACCAGGTTCTCCGGTTGCTCATTCAGTTCCCCGATCAGCGAAGAGGGATGCGCACCAACAGGATTAAAATAACGAAGCAGGATCAGGTTATGCAAAGGGTATGCCCTGGAAAAGTCCTTACAGACCTGTTCCCCCATTTGTTTGGTTCTTGCATACGGAGATTCGGCCTCCCGGAAAGGAGTTTCCTCCGTAACCGGCAGTTTCGTGGTGTTGCCATATACAGAACAGGAAGAGGAAAAAACGATGTTGGGAATATTGTATTCCTGTGCGCATTGCAGGATATTCAATAGGGAATTGATATTATTATTGAAATAAGACAAGGGGTGCTGGACCGACTCCGGCACGGTCTTAAATGCCGCAAAGTGAATGATGCCGGCAATATCTTTATTTTCTTCAAATACCGCACCTGTATCATTCAGATTACACAAATCAACCTTATAGTTTTTAATAGGTTTACCTGTTATCTGCCCAGCCCCGGTGATCAGCTCCATAAATCCCCTGGAAAGATTATCTATAGATATGACCTCGTAACCACTATTGATCAAATCGACCATGGTATGGCTGCCTATATATCCCCCACCTCCGGTAACTAATATTTTGCTCATTTGCGCTTATTTACGCGCCAAAGTTACAGTATTTATAGAAGTCAGGGCAGCGCGACAAGAAACCGGTTTGGCATTCAACTATAATTTTTAATTCCTTATAATAACCTTTTTATTTACAATAGCATTGTTGTATGCTACCTGAACGATATAAATTCCGTTTGTGAAGTTTGAAATATTTACTATTTCATAAGTATTTGTTGCGATGGACTGGTACAAGACTTTTCCCGATAAATCCATAATAGACAGCAGGGATCCATTTTTTAAATGGGATAGGATAAGCCGGTCTTTTGCAGGATTAGGATGTAGCCGGACATCATTTTTCAGGCCATAAACATTTTCAGTACTTACGTTATCTTTCCCGTATTTTAAGATCCAGGGTTGATTACCTGCTATAAATACAACGCCGTTGACCACTTCTATGGAAGAAACCGGCAAATGTTTGTATTGTACAAAGGAATACATATTTTCTGTCCTATCACTCCAGGTTGTTCCCGCGTCATTGCTGTAGAGTATCTTTTTCAGGGTGTCGGAGTTAGCTCCCTGAATGGCAACATAAATATCCTGATTGTTTATCCACATGGTATTTAAAGGAGCATCATTTTCAAACCCTAAGTTTACCGTCTGAAAAGTACTCATTCCGTCTGTTGTGGAAAGGAAAGCAAATACTTCTTTATAGGGGGTAACATTCCCATCATGTCCTTTGTACACACCGAATATATGATCGGTTTTTTCCTTTCCGTGGAATACCTGAGTAGGTAGGAATCCACCATTTTCAGGAATACCCGGTCCCCAGTTGATATCCCTTATGGTCCAGGTCTGCCCCATATCGGTAGTGAGGGCTAATGCCGGCCCGTTTTGTCCATCCTCCAGTACCAGGGTATCTCCGATAGAAAAAATAGTTCTTGGGGTCATAAACCGGTCATCAGGTACATTTAATTTACTCCATTTTGCATCACTATTCGTTTTATACAGCACTATATTTGATTCCATGAGCGCTACTACATATGCGCCATGCCGGTATAATTTTGTAGCATAAAAAAAGCCAATCCAGCCGGCAGTATCCACTTCCCAGTTGTCACCGCCGTTATTTGTGCGGTAAACCTGGTGGTTGCCATTACCCCCAAAGCAGGCATATACATAATTATCAACTTTTATGATGTCTTTTACATGGCCCTGAATAACGTTGATCCCGGTAGATGCACTTGTCCAGGAATCGCCTTTATCCTCCGATTTGCAAATGCGGGACCAGCCTCCGGCCCAAAAAGTAGAACCGTCATAATACAATTTTGTTACATTGTTACCTACCAGAGTATCGGGCATGGATACCTGTTCCCATTGCGCATGTAGGGTAATCATCGGAGCTGCCAGTAACGACAGTGCAAATATTACATTTTTCATTCTATTGCGTTTAAAAATTGAGTTGATCGAACCTCTAACCTTTCTATCACCCGGTTTTGTACACAGACTGATTAACGGATGCAAAAATCACTATCAGGAAGCTAATATCCAATACCCTGTATAGGGTATATTGAAGACAAATTAGAAAACATCTCGAGGACTTTCAATCCATACCCAAAATCCTGCAAGGAAAATAGTCATTTTCCCGTGGGGGAAGACCCTGGCGAGGTACCGGAAGAAGAAGGCGGCGGATCACTTAACGCCGTTCCCGGAGGGGCAGAGAAGCAAGTCGTCCGACATCACCACTTTCCCATACAGGATAATCACCTTCCTGCATAGGATAAAAATGAAGCCGTACGGGATAGCCGGTTTCCCATACAGGATAATCACCTTTCTGCCAAGGATAAAAATGAAGCCGTACGGGATAGCCGGTTTCCCATACAGCAATGCTTCGTTCCAGTATAGCCTGCACAGCAGGAAGGCCTACTCACCCGATATCCGGTATGGGAACATCGCTTTGCCCTATAGGTAGCGATTGAATATGGAGGACTTTATTACCTTCCCGCTCAGGATAATAACCTTCCCTAAGGGGAATAAGTCCAAGTAGGCCGACGTCATTCCTTCCCCTTCCGGGGCAATAACCTTCCGATACAGGATAAACTTCAGGACGATCGACATACGCTCTTTCCCCTCCAGGGTCTTAAGCATCCTGTACGGGATAATCATCAAGTAGAACGACATAACTCCCTACCCGTCCAGGTTAGGCACATTCCCATATTACCCGGCGCTTAAGTGCTCCGGCATCAACCTGTTCCCTTACAGGACAACCCTCTTCCCTTAGGGCAATAAAGCTTTGTCTAACAACTTGACGTCAGCCCCATAGGAGAAAGCCACTATCCTTTACAGGAAGTATTGCAAGCCGGATAACTACTTCTCTTTCCTGTAGGGGATGCCCGGTAAGGCGTAAGGGAAGAGCGTTAAGCCGGACCGCATCGCCGCTTTGTCTGGGGACTTAAGTGCATTCCTATACCGCAAGCAAAGCAAGCTATACCGGGAAGCCTGTATCCCAGGCAAGGTTAAACCATTCCCCTGTGCCGCCGGTCTTATCCGGTACCTCGCCGGGCTAAAGAAGTACGGGAAAATGAAGGGAAAAACTGCTCCTGCAATAGGTATCGACATAAAAAAACGGATATGAATAATCATGCCCGGAATCACGGTAACCCATAACTACCGCTCCCATTTCCCGTTGCCGCCTTCCATGAGGCGGTCAATTTCAGACCTGCGGAAGTAGAGGTTGAGGGCCGCCTGTTCCGCCCGTTCATATTTTATTTCCATTTCGGCGGCATAT
>CAZFKK010000123.1:0-8313 GCA_964519735.1 uncultured Taibaiella sp. | reverse complement strand
CTTTAAGGCTCCAATTCTGTTGTTTGCAATGCGTCAATACCCTGGGTAGGGTAAAACTCAGACGTTCCCAGGCCTTTTGGCTATCATGAAAAACAACAATATCCCCGGGCTTCAGGTGGAACACGACATTTTCCAAACAGCGTTGGGGGCTTATTTCTGTATCGAAATCCGCACTCAACAGGTTCCACATAATGATCCGATAACCTGCCTCGTTCAATAATTTGGCCTGACCTTTTTTTATTTTCCCATAAGGGGGTCTGAATAACCTGCTTTCTATAAACTGTCCGGCTTGCTGCACATCTCCAAGGTATCTTTTAACAGGCGTATTCCACCCATTCAAATGCTCGTGGGTATGATTGCCCACAGAATGACCGCTTTTAAGTAAAGCATCATAAATATGCGGGTATTCAATTACGTTTTTACCAATACAGAAAAAGGTCGCCTGCGCATTATATTCCTCCAATTGCGCTAACACAAATGGCGTAGCCACCGGATGAGGACCATCATCAAAAGTAAGATAAACTGCAGGTTCTTCATCAGAGGGGGGTAAGCTCCATTCTAAAAAAGAGGGCGCAATTGCTTTTAATATTTTAGAGGGTTGCAGCAAGTACATAATAACAAAAATAGAGAATATCCGGCAAGTTTGTGTCAGAAAGGAACAGTGTTCCCCGCTTTTTACATATATGCTCCTGTTTTCCCCGCTGCCTTCCGGCAAGGATGAAATAGAATACCCCAAATCCTCGCTCCTACAAGAGTTATATCTCTGTGAAGAATTAAGGTATATTTGCATCAAACTAAATATAAAAATAATGCAAACAGGAAAATTTAATTTCATAGCCATTTGCCTGGTCGCTGTTGCTTGTTTATCATCTTCATGCAAATCTGGTGGTGATGCCCATACGGAAGGCATCGAATTAACCCTGAACTTTAACCCGGGAGATCAATATATTTATTCTACCGAGGTCAATCAGAAAATTAATGCGATGGGCATGACCGGTATCACCCAGAAGATGTTGATGGAAATGGTTTATGAACTTAAGGCTACAGAAGGAGTTAATAAAAAGCTCAACATTACTTATAACCATATCGAGATCAAAAATGAATCTCCCATGGGGAATGTTTCCTATGATTCTAAAAACAGAACAGCTTCCAAATCGGGAATGGAATTCATGGATAGTTTAATCGGAAAATCATTTCAATTATCAATTGCTCCGGATGGGGCTATTGTTGCTGTAGAAGGGTTGGACCATATGCTGCAAGCACTTACCGGCTTTGACGGTGCCAGCAAATCAGAAATAGAAAAACAATTTGGAGATAGTTCCGTTAAAATGATGATGCAAAATTCCTTCGACCTCTATCCCGGAAAAAAAGTCAGGATCGGGGAAACCTGGGGTAAGAACTCTCAAATGAGTTTCTCCGGATTCAACATTAATGTGGACAACAAATATACCCTCAAATCTGTTGAAAACGGGATTGCCCGGATTACAGTGCGTTCTATCCTTAGTCTGCCCGCAGCTCAAACAGCACAACAAGGTCTGAACCTGCAAATGGAAGGGCTACAGGAAGGAGTTATGGAAGTAGCCGTAACCACAGGCCAGATCATCTCAGGTAAAACACACCAGACCATTTCGGGTAAGATAAAGGCTGCCGGCCAGGAAATGCCCATGGATATAAAAGGTGATATCCTGATCAGCAGCAGGAAGCTTTAATTTTCCTGTTGAAAAGATAGAACTGTGGAATATTGACCAAGACCAAAATCCCGTTTAAATAACTATTTTTGTATTCAATAAACCATAACTGAATGTCTGAAGAACTGCCGGTAAGCTTATCTAACGCGCAAATCTATCAAGGAAAAAGCCTGGTATTGAGCCATGTAAATCTTGAAGTAAAAAAGGGTGAATTTGTTTACCTGATCGGTAAAACCGGAAGCGGGAAGTCCAGTTTACTCAAAACCTTATATGGCGACCTTCAACTCAAGGAAGGAGAAGGCCGGGTAGCAGGCTTTGAATTAAAAAAACTGGATTGGAAAACAGTGCCGTTATTAAGACGTAACCTCGGTATCGTTTTCCAGGACTTTCAATTACTGACTGACCGGAATGTTCATGACAACCTGGAGTTCGTATTGAAAGCTACCGGCTGGAATAATAAAGCACTTATAGAAGAGAAGATAGAAAGTGTGCTGGAAAAAGTAGGATTGCAAGCCAAGGGATATAAAATGACTTATGAAATGAGTGGGGGAGAGCAGCAACGCGTGGATATTGCCCGGGCTTTACTCAACAACCCTAAACTCATGCTGGCCGACGAACCTACAGGAAACCTGGACCCGGAAACAACAGATAAAATTATGCAGTTGTTATTTACCATCTGCCGCGATTACCAGACAGCGGTGGTCATGGCTACTCATGATTACGGTATTATTCAACGATACCCGGCCAGGGTGGTAGGCATAGAACAGGGTGGCGTATATGAAATGGATATCCAGAAAATATAACACAGAAAAAGTTATTGCTGCTATTGCTCACGCAATAGTGCAGTACCGGTATAAAGCTGCCACTTTTTTCGTACATGTTTAACCAGACTGAATAAGAGTAGCAAGGGGATAAAAGGAATTAACCACAGATGATAGCGCCATATTCCTGCATAGATACGCAATTCTCCCTTACGCATATTCCAATGTTGGGAAGATAAGCCCGTGCCATAAAGCTGCGGATGATGAAGGCAGGTTAACCTTGCCTCAAGTTGCCAGCAGGAAACGTGGTGTGCCAGGTTTAATACCAGGTCAAAATCTTCGCAGTAGCGCAACGTTTCCTTAAAACGAAAAGGCAGGCCACGGGCCACACAAATACAAGAAGACTGAACTTTATTGCGCAACAGCAGGGAGAAAAAGGACAGTTTCCGGAGCGGACCTACCGGGGGCTTTACTCCTTTTATAAAAGGCTCAGTTGTATAAGAATGGAATAAAGCGTCTATAGCCTTATCCTGTTCCAGGCGTTCCTTAAGTATACGTAATTTATCTTCATGCCATACATCATCACTATCCAGGAAAACAATGTAATCCCCTGATGCTGCCGCCCAACCTGTATTACGGGCATGAGCTACCCCTTTATTATGTTCAAGCCTGATGAGCCGTACAGATGGATGGGCCAGGGCCACATCTGTCGTTCCGTCATTGCTGGCATCATCCACAACCACGATCTCCAATGCGGGATAACTTTGGTCCATGCAGGAGCGCAGGCACCTGTCCAGGGTAGCCGCAGCATTATAGGCGGGTATGATAACGCTAAAGGTCATCTGTCGGTGGAAAATAGCTTTTCATATACTTGTAACAATCTTTTTTCTTCGTTTTGCCAGTTATAATGATTCCGTGCTTCCAAGGTGTTGCGGACCAGGTGCTCATGGTAGGCCTGGTCTGCAAGCAATTGATTCAATCCGCGGGCTATGGCTTCTGGGCTGATCTCTTCCAGGAGCTGAGCTACCTGGTATTGTTCATTCACCCGGATATATTCCGGGTAAGCATTGCAGAGTTGCGGCACACCGGCATGCATATAATCAAAAAAGCGGTTGGCCATAGAATAGAGATTACTCAATCCTTTAAATTCAAAAAGGGTAATGCCTATCCAGGCTTTTAAAGTGTAAGCCTTCAGTTGTTCCGGAGGGATATACCCTTCAAAAATTATTTTATCCTGCAAACCATATTTCCCGACCAATTCCCGGGCTTCTTTATAAAAGTTGCCCTCTCCGCAAATAATAAGCCGCGCAGCCACATCCTTCATGGCCGGAATAAGGTATTCAAAACAACGGCCGACATTGACCCAGCCCTGGTACAGGATGATACGTTCCTTTTTTTCGGGAATAACCAGCGGTTGCAGGATCGTCGCATTTCTAACCAGGGCATAGGTCACACCATATTTATCCTTAAAAAAATCCCGGTAACATTCCCCTATGGTATAACCGTAGGTAAATTTCGGAATGGCAAAGTTTCCTATGCGCTCCCATAATTTTTTAATCAATGGCCGGCTGGTCACTTCCTGCAATTCCGTAAAAATTTCATGGGCATCATATACCCGCTTTGTTTTTTTGAGTACGGATGTCCAGTAAACGGGCAATATCGTATCCAGGTCTATAGCACATAATGCATCTGCTTTCCGGGCCAGGAGATAAAAAAACAACTTTATCCAATAGGTCAGGTACATCAGTTTACCTTGTTGCGGCCGTACGCCGATACGGTGTTGGGCAAAAGGCCTTGGTTGTAAGGGTTTACTTCCTTTATACTGTCTGCCTACCAATAAGACGTCATATCCTGCCTGAGCCAATGCAGTACAAATCCGGATCATCCTTTGATCGTAATTAAGATCATTGATCACAGTAAGTATAATTCTTTTCTTCTTCACTAAGCTTGTTGCGGAATTCCTGTTTTACAAAATACGAATATTGATTAAGCTAAGCTTTTTCCTGACGAAAAAGGGGGCTAAATGCCCCCCTCTCTCCAATTTGGATGCAAACAGACAAAAAGGTTATTGATAAATTTTCGCCCGGGTATCTTTTATAGTAGCAGACTCTGTCAAGCCATTAACGATCTGGTTAGCAGCATTCCCTTTCAGGCTATACTCCATCATCCTGCGCTCCATGGTCAGATCACGGGGCGCTGTTTCCGGTGCAGCAGTCCTGCTGTTTACTTTGATATAGTATACACCTTCAGCGCCTGGTATAGCAGGAGAAAGTGTATTTTCCTTAAATGTTTTACAAAAACTATAGCCTGATACCTTAGGTTCATTGCCCAATCCCGGAACAAAACCCTGTAGGAAATTAACGGATTCCGCAGTGCCTACTTGTTGTTGTTCTGCTTGTGCAATGGCTTCCAATGATGTTTTTCCTTTAGTTTTATCCATCAGGATGCGGGCTTTCTTTCCCTTTTTTACCATCGCTTCCAGTTGTGGTCGATTTTGTTCGTTGATCGGTACCAGGCCAGCAGGAGTAATCCCGGTTAATTTGGCGATCACAAATTTATCTGCCAGGGTAAATACCGGAGATACATCACCCTCTTTGGCTTCGTAAACCCATTTCACCATCTCTTTGGCGGAACCCAATCCATTAACTAAATAGCTGTTTTCATCTATACCCTCTGCAGGCGTTATCGTCTGGCCCTGTGCCTCTGCTACTTTATCAAACTGAGTGGCTGTTTTAGCCTGCGTTGAAAACTGGTTGGCTTTAGCAAAAATCTCATTGTACGTATTATTATCCGCAGCCAGTTCTTTAGTCACAAAAGCAATTTTAACTACAGGAGCAGGAGCTGCCTGGTTTAAAATCTCGATATAGTGATAGCCGGCATAATTATCATTCTGAACTTTTACTATTTTGTTGGTTCCGTTTTGTCCCTCAAAAACAAAATCACCGAATTCTTTAGATATCTGTTGTCTTTGTGCCAGTGTGAATTCATACTCGCCTGATGTTTTTCCGGCTTCAGGCTGATAGTCATCAGAGAAGTTAACTACGACACTGTCAAAAGGCATACCGGATTTTAACTGGGCAACGGCGCTGTCCAGGCGGGCTTTTGCAGCAGTATCTGATAAGGTTGCCGCACCTCTATCTTCTGTCTTTACCAGGATATGACGGCATTTTATAGAATCCGGTAAGGATTTCCTTTCTTCAATTTTAGCCAGGATATAGCCGTTACCATCATAGATAGGACCTACTACCGATTGAACCGGCGCACTGAATATAGATTCCACATCCGGTAAGGATTGCAATTGTTCTTTGGTAAAGTAAGCCGCCGGCATCGGGTTTTCCGAATTGCGGTTTACAAAAGTCTCTACATCTGTAGTCGTCTCAAACTCCGGTTTTATCCTTTCCAATTCAGAAAGTACCCGGGTGGAATCGTTTGTTGAAGGAACGATATTAAAGCTAACAAAAGAAGCGCTCCGGAAAGGCTTTTTCACTTCAAACATGGCTTTATGATCCTGCATGTATTTGCGGATCTCCTCATCTGTAACCTTAGCCTGATCATCGGGCACCAGCGTATAAGGCAACTTTACATAATTAATACTCGCTGTTGTATTCCGGGATGTATTCTGATCGTCCAATACAAATTTAGGGATATAGATACCACCGGATAATAAGGAGTTGAATTTAGAAGCATAGCGGCGTTCTATAAGGTCTGCTTCAAAAGCCGCCCACTGATCTTTCATCTGGGGATCCTTCCTCAACTGCTGAATCCTTGCAGCCACTTCCTGGGGGTTAAAAACCCCGGTTTCGGGATTGGTGAAAGCCTGTTGGATACTCGGATCCGGACGCGGCCCTGTCAGCAAATCATTCAATTCACTTTTTCCGACTACAATACCCAGTTTTTCGTAAATATCTTTCATCAGCTCATCCTTGACCATTTGCTGCCATACCTGGTCCCGCATTTGCGCCTGGGTATTTTCGTCAAGTGGTGCATTGGGATTTTGTGCCTTCATCTGGTTTTCCCGCAACCTTATTTTTTCTTCATATTCCGTATAATCTATTTTTTTTCCATTGATCTTTCCTACCGTGGTAGAGCGGGATGCGCCGCCTTTGCCAAAGTCCATCAATACAAATCCTACCAAAGCCAAAACGATTACGCCACCGGCGAGCTTTGCATATTTATCCCGTATTTTTTGAATAACTGCCATAATGAGTAAATGCTCGAAATTTATTGAAATTGCGCAAATGTATGGAAAAATCGGAAAATCTTAACATGTCTATGATTAAAAAGACGAATATAAGCCCGGTGGTCTAATTATAAGCGCACATGCACCTAAAAAGAAAGTGTCGTTTTTAGCAGATATAATTGACTTTTAAGGACGAAAGGAAAGATAGTGTTTCGGAAAGGCTGGAAGGAATTAGCTTCGAATTTAGTAATTAGGTTTCCGTATAATCGATGCTTCAAATAATTGATAATCCCGGGAAGAGTTAGATAAGTTTGTTTATACATCGAAATATGACCCTTATCCTTTTCTACTATCAGGATGTCCAGGCATACCAAATGGTATAAATAAAAAATTAAAAAAGTATTTTTATATTGTATTTAATTGTTTTTCATTAACTTACGTCATTATAGATAGATATAGAGCAAGTAGATGATATTGTAATCCGGGAAAAGACAAGATACTCATTTATTCAATATCATTTGATTTTTTATTTTTCCAAAATGCCGATAAAAATCAAAAAGTTAATTATTACTGTAAAACCGATCAAAAACTAGGCATAACTCTTGCATAATTCAATATGTTGTGCTAATATTGGGGTCTGATAAGTTACCCTAATATTAAATTTAAACACTTAAAAAAAAGACAGATGAGAAAAACAAAACAAATTTGTGTTGCGCTGGGCGCAATGATGGTTGTTGGAGCTGCTTCTTATGCACAACGTTCCATTCCTTTAAAAGTAACAGTTGTTAGTCCTGAAAATGACAGGGTAATTCCTAATAATGATACTTTTAGCTTGCTATTTGACATTGAGAATCTTTCTACTGACGAAAATTTAATTGAAGGGGATACCTTGTTTGTGCATACGCCTCTTCAAGAAGCAAATCAATATAGTATGGTTCCATTAACGAGCCCTATTAATGCGGGAGAAACAGTTAGATTTACAGGAGGTGTATTGAGAAATATAAATGAAAATGAAGAGGATCAGGTAATAGCCCAATTTTGCATTAATGTTGGCGGACCTGCTCAAATGGAAATTGGCGGAACTTGGGAAAATCCTAATATTGCCGAACAAAGCTGTGCAACAAATATTACTTTAGAAGGTAAACCCGGTGTTTCTATAAACAGTGTTAAAGCTTCTGCAGAAGAACTCAACCTTTATCCCAACCCTGCTACTACTGAAGTAAAATTCAATGTTAGCCTGGATAAAGCAGAAAATGTAATCGTATCTGTAAAAGATATTACCGGAAGAGAAGTATTACGTCATGATTTTGGTACTGTAGCTGCAGGTCAGACTGCGCCTATGACCCTTAATCTTTCTTCTTTGAATTCTGGTATGTATTTTGTAGAATTAAGTGCAGGTGAACGCACGGCTATGGGTAAAGTAACCATCAGCAAATAGGCAATTAAAGGTGTGGCTTATGCCAACCCTTCTTAAAAAGAGCAGGTACGAAATGATCGTACCTGCTCTTTTTTTATACTCTGGATGAAAATTAATAAGTTTTGTAATTTGCACAGGCATGAGGCGTATTACCTGTTTACTGATATTATATAGTTGGTTTATCCTTTCCGGTTGCCACCGGAAGAATGGTGCTGAACAAAAAGTGTTCTATTACAACCAGGTGGGCGGTATGGAAACGCTGGATCC
>CAZFKK010000122.1:6640-8315 GCA_964519735.1 uncultured Taibaiella sp. | reverse complement strand
CCTTATTAGAAACACTCAGATGCCTCCTCCATAATTCCCGGCCTTTAGCATCAATCTTATTGACAAAGCCCCGGTATTTCATTTCCTTATCACGGTCTGTCACGGTGATACCGGCATTGTAATAGACCTCCTGATTGAGCGAACGCTGTATCTCCATAAGATAGCCATCATTGCGCACATATAATTCCTGCCATTCTTCTTCTCCCTGAGCATTAGTCTTCAAAACATATTGAGCGCCTTCAGATTGTCCAAAGCTAAAGGTTCTGCCACATACCATTACCCCACCATCATCCGTCACTTCCATTCCGAACGGATTGTTGTAATAATCCGGGCCTGGCTTATATTCTCCCAGTACGTTCCCCCCGCTATCTACCTTCATCAGGCAAATCTTTGGATAGAGGGTAGGAAAATCGCTCCGATTACCATCTTCGGTGTATTTATAGCCGCACAACATCAGGTTTTCCCTGCTATCCAATACTTTTACTGTGTGTACCTCGCCAATCTCCGCCTCAAAAGGATAATCCTTTACCCAAATGATGTTCAGGTCCTTATCTGTTTTTAGCAGCCGCCAGAAATTCTTTGCCGGCTTTACATGTTCCCCACCGCCGCCAGCCCAGTAAAGATATTGGCCATCCCTGCTTTCTATGATGTCATTATAGATCAATCCTCCATTGGGAAACGTATCTAACAGTTCCTGCAATACATTACCCTGCAAATCTGTTTTGTACAAGACCACCCCTCTCCTTATCCTATCGACACCGATCGCGAGGGAGAAAAACAAAGCGGGAGCTTCCGCATGACCACCATACTCTAAAGCGCTAATGAATTCGCCGCTGTTCTTTTGCAGCTTTTTATAAACATAGGTCTGCGAGAATCCCGGATGGGGCTGTGCCTGTATGATAATAGAATCAAATAATGCCGGGAGCAGGAAACCACAAGAAAAGATTAAGGTCCGCATCCATTACTTATTTAAAGCTTGATAAAATAACTAGTGTAACCCCATGCAACATCTCGTAACATTACTGCTAAAGACACAACATTTTGATGATCGTAATGAATATAAATATCTTAAATAAGGCGTACCGGGAGGCCCTCTTTTAATGATCTCCCGGTAGGCCATTAAAAACAGCCTGCATTTTATTGAACTACGGTCAATTTCCGGGTGATCTTATCCCTGTTATCCAGCATCAGGCTGTAGAGATAAAGGCCGGGCTGCCATCCCGTCGTCTGTATCGTTACTTCATTAGGCCCTTCCTTTAAACCCTGCTGGAATACAAGGGCGCCGGCTGCATTACGCAGTATCAACACCGGCTGCCGGGCCGCATCCTCTCGGGTGAGGTACAGCCGGATGGTGGTCTGGCCGGTGGCCGGGTTCGGCATGGCAGCGCTCATTTGGCTTCCTGCCAGCACATCGTTGGATATATCATCCCCTGCCGGAACAGACCATGTTTCCAAAGGCACGGGATCTATAGGATGAACCCAGGGTTCATTATAGGCAATTTCCAATAAGCCTTTGGCATACGCGGAAACATGGAAACTATCGGCAGCAATACGACGCACTGTTTGCAATTCGCCGGGTGTCAAAGAGAATATATTCCTTTTACTACGCTGCACTTCCATCAGTACACCATAATAATCCTGGTAGACCTGCTTTTCTTTTGCCGGTATCTTCAGC
>CAZFKK010000122.1:0-6630 GCA_964519735.1 uncultured Taibaiella sp. | reverse complement strand
CTTCAGCGCATTTAAGACGGCCTGGGCATGCGCATATTGTCCCTGCTCTATGTATATCGGGATCAGCAACTGCTCGGAAAGCAGCGTCTTCTGTTTTTCCAGGAAAGCTACCAGGCCTTTGGTATCGTTGGCGCCATTAAACTCCCGTATAATTTGTCCCATTAATACATTAGCATCCTCTTCATTCCCGCTTGCCTTTTGAGCGTCATACTCACTGAGCAAGGTACCGGATCCGGACAGAAATCCTATAAATAAAGCGCAAATATCACCACATTGTGAGTTGGGATCTGAAGAATAACCGGACATATGGCAATTTTGAACGCTCACGGCACCATATCCTGTGGGCACCTCCAGGGTATATCCTGTCGTGCTAAACGCCTGGTAATAAAATATGTTGGTCAGGCCACACTGAATACCCCGATAGTTATTGACAAACTTATTACCTGCCCGCTTTTGGGTAGTGGGCGCACAGCCTGTCCCCTGATTTTTAAAGATGTGAGAAGAGCCAAAACCCGACGAACTAATATGCCAGCCATAATAATTTTTATCATAAAGATTACAGATCACATCAATCTGGGGATTGTTACCCTGAGCCTGCATACCTCTGCCCAGGTTGAAAAAGTCGTTCTTATAAATACGGTTCCCGGAAAAAGGCAATGTAGAATTGACGGCACTATTCACCAGTACACCGATACGACCTAACTCCGCGGTACCGGAGACTAATTCACCGGTTACCTGGTTGAGGCAGCTCACATCAGTACCTACCGGATGATCCATATAAATACCATAAGATTCAGTACCACTTGCTGGTCGTCTCATATTAGAAATAGTGTTGCCTACTATTGATCCATAAACATCTCCTGCTACGGTAATATTTTCAGTAATGCCATCAAAGGTATTGTGATAAATCTGGGAGGTACGGGTAGGCACTCCTGAGTAGCTGCTGGTGTAGATGCCTCTGTAAAAGCCATTAAACGTGTTGTTATAAAGCAGCAAACCCGAGGAGAGAGAATATATAGCTGTTCCCCTGTCCCCTTGTCCCATTGTGAGCAAAGGAACATTTTGATTAAAAGTGCAGTTCTTAAAATAAACGCCTGCCTTTACTCTGAGGGCGTATACAAATGGCGTGGCGGTAGGTGGTGGTGGATAAACACTTGCATCATCCGTGGTAAAGGTTACATTATCGAAAGTACAATTAGAAGTGGTTGAGCTGGTAACATAGGTTTGATTGCCGTAATCACCCAAGTAAACATAAACAGGACAGTTCTTAAAGGTGCTGTTGGATACCTTCAAAATACCGCCACCCTGATTATTATCGGACGTAAAATTACTGACGGCTATGCGAGCTCTTTCTATCAAAGCATTATTTTTGATTTCCAGGCTACCCTGGTAAATGGGACTTGAAGGTTGGGTATTATTACCCCGAACTTCTATCCCACTCCAATAATATTTAGGATGATAAGAGGATATATACCCTCCATCAACTATAAGCTTGGCTCCGTTCATGACCAGAATTCTGCTTTCGCAAAGCAACAGCAGGGTGTCGGTAATGGTAAGCGTCTGGCCAAAGTTAACGACAATGTCGCCACCGATTACTTTCTTGGTATTCCAGGTTTCATTAGTAGTGACCGAATAGCCGGTAGCATAAGTCTGTGCCATTTCTACAGCTTTGTAAGAATTTAGTCTACCTGCTCCCAACGAGTCTGGATAAAGTGCACCATCAGCTATAGTATCACAGGTTTCCTTCAGTATAGTTTCAATTTGTGCCGGGGTCAGGCAGGGGTTGACGGATAACATTAAACCTACGGTGCCGGAAACAAAGGGGGCTGCGATGGAAGTACCGCCAACTACTTCGTAGTCATTGCCGGGTACTGTGGTTAAAACTAGACCGGGAGCACAAAGATCTACCCAGATATTTCTAGCATGACCTAAGGGCCCAACCATATTATTATGATCGACACTGCCTACATTAATGACACCAGGGACATCAGCGTAGCTATAGTGAGATACATCGGTTACTTCATTTCCTGCAGAAACGACAAGGGCCGTACCATTTTCAGTAATCTCTGTTGCTGCCCAAAGCTCTGTATATCCAGGAAAAGGCGGGTGACCACCATAAAGGTCAGCCCAACTTACATTAATCACTCTTCTCCCATCTTGATAGGCCTTCCAGATTGCAGGCCAGGGGTTTCCAGTTACAAAACCACCAGGAGCATAATGAACCCTATATCCAGCCACTTTTATCTCATTTCCGATACCGGCTACGCCTTGGTTATTATTGACCCTGGCTACTATGCATCCCGTTACAGGAGTACCGTGTGTCTTAATTATTGGCGCTAAAGGATCAGTATCCCAAACTGAATTAATCTGCCCTATGAAATCGCCATGTGCTATATCAAATTCCGTATCCGCAACACCCACAACTACATTAGGATCCCCTGGTGTAATCATCCAGGCACACATCGCTTCAATCATATCCAACCACCATTGCCCGTAATAATTCCCAGAGCTTGATTCTATAAATTCATCAGATAACCAGAAGCTGGGATAAGGACAAAAAGCGGGTTCATAATAACTCGATTTTTCCATCATTTTATACAAATTTGTTTCTTTTAACTCCTGAAAGAGTGCATCTAAATCCCCGACAGAATGGATCTCATAAGTATGGTTCAGATCCGGATTTTTAGCACCCGGAAAGGAACGGCTATATGTGCTTACCTGGTATTTTTCGAAAATTTTATTTAATGCTGCATTATTACTCAAAGCCATGGAATCACCCGTTACAGCAATTCCAATGTTTATATTTTCTGGTACTACATACAAATAGTGTTTGTTCTGGGCATGAATTCCAGTAAAGCTTAGGAGCAGAATTATTAAAAATAAATGTCTACACCTAAATACAAAGGGCAAATTGGTTATTTTGATAAAAACAAGGCTATTCATATACTTAAATTTTAATTATTAATACTAAATACTTAGTTTAAAGTTGGTTAGTGAATCACCAACTTTTGGCTATAAAAGCCATTAGCTGATTTTATTTTGAGTAAATAAATACCCTTCGGAAGCTGGAACTTAAATACTTTTTCGTTTAATCCATAGGGGATATACAAGGATGCTACAGTACGTCCAGATACATCAGTTAAAATTCCTGTCATTTCTGATGCCCCCTCCACCATTCTCTTAAGTACAAATACACCCTGGCTTGGATTAGGATGAATGGAGATTGATTTAGAATGGTCGTTGTGTTCATTGATACCGACATACATGTAATCACACTTATAGTCCGTATATTGATAGGAAATAAGGGAATCCTTGTAACAACGAAGTGAAACCTCCACATCTTCAGGAATAGCTGCCCCTGGATGATTGGGAACTAACAAGAATGTAGATCCAATTTTCTCAGTATAACTTCCTCTTAATCGCCATCCAGAATTCGCCTGGGATGTCCAGACCCGCTTTAGGTTTTGTCCAGCAATATTCAATGTTTGGATGGAATCTACTTTAACCTTGAACAAACTATCGGGAGGAGGCGGGGGAGGCGGGGGAGTAGGTCCTTCAAAATAATGGGGATAGTAATAATAATAAGACACATAATAAGTCAGCGTATCGCCCTTTTTTACATTGAAAATATATAAGGGCGTAAATTTTGAGAATAGTACATTATAATAAAAAATCGTATCTTTATTATCATACACATAAAGGGGATCTAAAATACTACTATCTCCATTTACCCGAACGTAGGTGCCCACAATTTTCCGACAACTGATGTCATTTATAAGTGTGTCTTTTTCAACCACCAAATTAGAATAATGGATTTTGTTAAAATTACCAGTCGATCCATAATACCATTCTGCACCTAATGGAGCAAATTCAGTTTGAGCAGTAGCTGACTTGCCTATAAAAAGACAAAAAGTAATAAAGACAATAAGTGTTATTTTCATAGTGGATCTGATTTAAAATTCCTAAATAATATTGTTGATTATCGGATAACCAGCTTTTGACTATAAAAGCCATCGGTGGTTCTTAAACTGATTAAGTAGAATCCTGGTGAAAGGTTTAATTGATACTCCTGTTCTTTTTTCCCATTCGGAATGTGGAACAGGAAGACTTGGCGGCCAGTTATATCAGTCATTACGCCTGTCATTTCAGAGGATTGTTCCAAATCTATTCTAAGCTTAAATGTGCCCCGGTTGGGATTTGGATGAATAGAGATTGGAGTAGCACTATTCTTGAGTTCATTCATGCCCCCGGAAGAATAATCGCAATTACCGTTGACTAATACATACGAAATCTCTGCATCCTTATAACAACGAAGTGCTATTTCTCCATTTTCAGGAATCACTCCACTTGGATTATGAGGGACTGGTAAAAATGCAGAACCAATTTTCTCCGTGTAATGGCTATGCAGATTCCATCCAGAATTTAACTGAGAAGTCCATACTCTCCTCAAATTTTGTCCGTCAATCGTTGTTACAACTACGCTGTCTACTTTTACCTGAAAATGACTAAGGCTATCTCCTGGTGGTGTTGGCGGAGTGTAATAGTAAAAGGGAGAATAATAAAAATAGGGTATATAATAAGTTATTGTATCACCTTTTTCTACATTAAAAATGAATAAAGGGGTAAATTTTCTAAATAATTGATTATAGTAGAAAATAGTATCCTCGTTGTTATACACATAAAGAGGGGGTATACCATTACCATCTCCTTTTGCAGGTATAAAATTACCGGCAATTTTGCGACAATTGATTCCGTCAACTACCGTATCTTTTTCGACCCATAAATGAGAATAATGTACTTGATTAAACCCGGTAGAGCCATAATACCATTCCGCACCCAATGGTGCAAATTCGGTTTGAGCTGTAGCTGATTTACCTATAAGAAGACAAAAAGTAAGAAAGAGGATAGGTGTTACTTTCATGGTGCATCTGAATTAAAGTTCCTAAATAATATTGTTGGTTATCGAATAACCAGCTTTTGACTATAAAAGCCATCGGCGGATTTTAATTGGAGAAAATAAATGCCTTGAGGAAGGTCGAAGTTAAATTCCTGCTCGTTTACGCCATAGGGGATGTGCAATGATGCTACAGTACGTCCGGATACATCAGTTAAAATCCCGGCCATTTCAGAAGACCGTTCCATCGTTGTCTTCAATACAAATACGCCCCGGTTAGGGTTGGGATGAATGGAGATTGAAACAGAAAGATCTTTTAATTCATTGATGCCCACATACATGTAGTCACACTTATAGTTTGTATATTGATAGGAAATAAGGGAATCCTTATAACAGCGGAGTGATACTTCAAGATTTTCAGGAAAATTCGATCCTGAATAATTGGGGACCATCAAGTAAGTGGAGCCTATTTTTTCAGTATAACTTCCCCTTAAGTCCCATCCTGAATTTAACCGAGATGTCCACACTCTTCTCAGGTCCTGCCCATCAATAGTCAAGATAGTTACACTATCGACTTTAACCTGGAACAAACTATCAGGCGGAGGCGGTGGTGGAGGCGGTAGTGGAGGGAGAGGCCAATCAAAATAATGGGGATAATAATAATAATAAGGGATATAACAAGTCAGCGTATCTCCTTTCTGTACATTAAATACATATAAGGGGGTGAATTTCGAGAATATAATATTATAATAGAAGACAGTATCTTCATTATTATATACATAAAGAGGGGCTAAACTATTACTATCTCCCTTTCCCCGAACATAGGTGCCCACAATTTTTCGGCAACTGATTTCATTGATTACAGTATCCTTTTCCGCCAGCAGGTAGGAATAATGAACCTTGTTAAATCCGGTAGAACCATAATACCATTCCGCACCTATAGGAGCAAATTCGGTTTGTGCCGTAGCTGATTTGCCTATAAAAAGGCAAAAAGTAATAAAGACAATAAGTGTTATTTTCATAGTGCATCTGATTTAAAATTCCTAACTATTAAATTGTTGATTATTGAATCACCAGTTTCTGACTATAAAATCCATTAGCGGTCGATAAACGGAGTAAGTACAGCCCTGGTGAAAGGTTTAATTGATATTCCTGTTCTTTAATTCCGCTAGGAATGTGAAACAGGGAGACTTGGCGGCCAGTTATATCAGTCATTACGCCTGTCATTTCAGAGGAGCGTTCCAAATCTATTCTAAGCTTAAATACGCCCCGGTTGGGATTCGGGTGAATGGAGATCGAGGTAGGAAGATCGTTGAATTCATTGATTCCCAAATACATGTAATCACACGTATAGTCTGTATACTGATAGGAAATTAGAGCATCCTTATAACAGCGAAGCGATTTTTCATAAGTGTGAGGTAGGCCACCCCGTGGATAATGTGGAACCGGTAAAAATGCAGAGCCAATTTTTTCTGTATAACTTCCATTTAAATTCCAATTATTAATAGACGAATTAACAGCGGATGTCCATACTCTTTTCAGATTCTGCCCGTTAATTGATATAATTTCAATACTATCTACTTTAACCTGGAACAAGCTATCATCAGGACGTGTCGGTGGCGTATAATAGTGAAAGGACGAATAACGATAATAAGGCAAATAATAAGTTATTGTATCGCCTGGGTCTACATTAAATATAAATAATGGAGTAAACTTTAAAAAAGATCTGTTGTAAT
>CAZFKK010000121.1:0-8347 GCA_964519735.1 uncultured Taibaiella sp. | reverse complement strand
CGGCGCGGGGGAAGCATATTCTATATTACCGCCAATACTTTCCGTTCGGGCTACTACTTGTTGCCAGGCATGGCTTAACTGATTATTTTGTTGTGGTAGGAAATCATCCCCCTTCATATCTATAGTAATGAACAATGCGTTCTCGTGCCAGTTAAGCTGTACCAGGTAAGACCGGCCGATATGATGATGTACCAGGGTTTCTATAAGGAGCTGTATGATCCTGAAAATATGTTTTTCCTTATCGGCCGGGAGCGGTAGGGGGCTGCCATAATCCTGGAAGGTCAGGTCTGTTTTTTTATAATTTCGTTTACAGTACAGCTTCAATGCCTTCGTTAATCCTTCGTGCAGCAGTATATCAGGCAACAGGCTGTGGGAAGTATTGCGTACATCTTCTGCTGTAGTATCCAAAAGCCGTAATGCTTCTTCAAAGTGTTCATTACTGGCTATCGCGTATTTTTTGCTGATCGTATTCAGATTAAGTTTTACAACGGAAAGCATACTACTGATCCCATCATGCAGCTCCATGGCTACCCGCTTGCGTTCCTCTTCTTCACTATGTATAATAGACTGCAGCAGGAAAGTGTCTTTTTCCTTTTCCTGGTTTTCCAGGTCTCTCTGGTTCAATCTGATCTTTTGCTTCAGGCTCTTTCTATACAGAATGAAAAATACAAGCGACCCGGTAGTGAGCAAAAGGATAAAGAAAATAGCTGCTTTCTGTTGAAAGGTTTGCTTTTCAACGGCCAGGGTTTCCAGTTTCTGCAAAGCAAGCTCCATATCCTTTTGCATAAGCTGGTGCTTCTGTTCCAGGAACAGGATTTCTTTTGCCTTCTCTTCCGACACGACTGCCGATTTTATTTTCTCGGAAAGTACCTGGTACCGGTAAGCTTTATCAAAATCTTTAAGATCAGCGTAAAAGTCACTTGCATATTTATACGCCTGACCCCTCAGATAAGGTGAATTCAGTTGTTCTGCCAACTTTAAAGCACGTAATAGATCAGCCTTTGCTTCAGGGTATCTCTTCATCATTCGCTTCATTAAAACAAGGGTTAAGAGATACCGTATTTCGCCGTCGGTAGAATAGGGTGCTTTCAGATAGGCAGCAGGAATACGTTCCAGGTAAATTTCCGCATTCTTTAAGTCTTTCTTCTGAGCATAATAGTAAGTAAGAAAGCTGTTGCCCTCAAGGTTAAATCGTACTTCATCTTTTACTTTCTTTACCTTGCTGATCTGCTGTGCTTTTAATAAAAGTTCTTTCGCTGTATCCAGATTTTCTTCATAAGCGAGTGCCTTGGTTACGTATATTTCCGGCAGAAAGTTGCTGTCATTTTGTATGGCATCCCGTTCTGCTTCATTTAAATAGAAAAAGCTTTTTTCATTGTTGCCTATCCTCCTCCATAAATCGCTTAAATTCATATAAGTAGGCGCCAGGTTAATTCTTTTATGTTGAATTTTTTTTGCACTTTCAATGGTGTTATAATAGTTGATAGCCGCCTCAGAATAATTACCCGTGCTCATATAATTATTGCCGGTTTGATTATAAAATTGGCATGCGAACACTGCATAAGGGCCTTTGCATAACTTTATGGCTTCCCGGGAGCTGCGGATACTCTGGATATACTCACTTTTATCGAAATAAGTATAACTCAAAGCCATAAACGAATAAATTATCCCTAAAATATAGCTGTTTTTCCTACTCTCCCATAATGCCTGCCTGAACACCACCAAGGCGCTGTCGGGGTTGCCATTTTTTAAAATATACCCTTGTTCGATCAGCTTATGGATGTGGAGCGTGTCTGTTTCGGTAGATAAAATGAAAGTCAACTCTTTGCTACCGGAAGAGTCTCCTGCATTTACTTTCGCCAGGTAAAGGGGGGCAATGATAAGCAGGCATAATATATACTTATACAAGATATGCAGCATGAAGGTGTAAATTTGTTTTGGCATAGCAAATCTAAGCTACCAACCGTCTATGTAAACATAGTGTTTTTACTGCATTTTATTTGGAGTAAAAATACTCCTCTTTCTTATGGGGCTATCTTATAGCTTTGTTTGTCTAAAACAACAGGTAGGTATCAATGATACAGCTTTTAGGAAAAAGCATTTCAGAACAGGTTTCGTATATTTAAGAGCGCTATATTAGTCCTTATGAAAATTTCATTTTAATTAAAAAACAAACGTTTATGAATTCAAAATTAACTATCCTTGCTCATTTCCACCCTTGTATGCAGAGGGCAAAACAATGCTTATTCGTACTTCTATTGTGTAGCAGCTTCTTCAGTTATGCACAAAGGCCTTATTACAATCAGCGCCCCGAATATTTAAAAGCCAATAGTGTATGGGCTTTCGGTTCTTTTGCCGGTTTGGATTTCAATAGTGGCGGACCGGTACCCATAAGGACAGCCATCCGAACTATGGAAGGCTGCGCTTCAGTAGCAGATCCTGCCAGTGGCAAATTACTATTTTATTCAAACGGAGGCCAGGTATGGAATGCTAACCACCAGATGATGCCTAATGGAGATAGCCTGATGGGGAATGCTTCCATAGTGGGTAAAAGCGAGTATTCTAATTACTCCACCCGTCAGGGTGTTTGTATTGTTCCCGTAATAGGGGATCCGGCCAGGTATTACCTGTTTTCTTTAAGCGGTTTTTCATCAGGTGGTCCCAAGCCTCTAGGCACCTTGTTTTATAATATTATTGATATGGGGCTGGACAATGGCCGCGGAGATATTGTACCCGGGCAAAAAAATATTGCATTGGACCGGGACTACCTTACTGAATCTGTAACCGCTGTTCCGGGTGATAATTGTGATATATGGTTGATTGTACATGCCGGTGTTGAAAAAGAATTTAAGTCTTATCACATCACCCAAAATGGTATTGACACTATTCCCGTAATTTCCAGAACAAATAAAGACATATTGTATTATAACTTAGGAGGTATGGCTATCTCCCCTGACCGTTCAAAAATAGTGGTGACCGCCAGCAACGTACCAAGGAGTGCAACATCAGCCGGAGCTTTAATAGCGGAATTCGACCCTGCCACCGGAAATATTACCAATGATATCTTGTGTGTTCCAAAATATTCAATGAAAGATCTTTGTTTTTCACCGGATAATTCCAAATTATACCTTAACGCAGGAGCATTGTCTGGTAGCGGATTGCCCAGTGGGATCGTACAATTGGATTTGACCGTATTTGATTCCGCAGCCATTGGTAATTCCGCGGTAATTGTCCAACAATCATCGGGTATAGCATCTCCATTCAAATTATACAATGATACCATATACTTTCTCGCTAGTGGTGGTGGCTACGCCGGCAGCGGCTATGAAATGGGGCGAATTAATCAACCCAACTTATCCGGCAGTGCTTGCGATTTTCAGGGAACGGCCATTATGCTTAGTACATCATATTCAGATTCTCTTAGATTACATGAATCACTCAATAGCGATGTTGTTCTTCCGTTACCCCCGGACACGATACATACTTTGGCTTTAGATACTTTAGTGTGTCCCCCCAATCTTACGTTAAGCGCTCCACAGGAATGGGAAGGCTATACCTGGGAGGATGGAAGCACTTCCATGATCAGAAACATTACTGCGTCAGGTACTTACTGGGTACGGTCCGGGAATTATTGTCATTACAGAGTAGACAGTTTTGAGGTTTCCTTTATAGATATGACACCCCCGGTAATCAATGTTGATGAACGTACCTTAGGGACTACTACACCTTATCATTCTTACCAATGGATGCTTGGCGGCCATATCATCCCCGGTGCTACTGAGCGTACTTATACCGTTCCTGAAAATGGTGACTACCAGGTGATTGTTACCCATGAGATGGGATGTACCGATACTTCAGAGGTTTACCGGGTAACCAATGCTAACCTCATCAAGGACCGGGTTTCCCTCCGGGAACAAATTCATATTTACCCGAACCCGGTAACCCGGACAAACAGCCGGTTGTATATTGATGCTCCTTTTGCTGTAAACATTAAGCTAACCGACCTTGCCGGTAAATTGGTAAAAAAAGAAGCAAATACCAAAGTGATGACGGTTGGAGAATTGCCTAGTGGCATTTATTTGCTGCATATTTCAGATAAAGAAGGGGTATTGCTTAAAACGGAGAAATTGGTAAGAGCAGAGTAGGTGAAATTTGGGATGACATTGATCTGTTTGTTGAACTTTGACTTAACGCTATGAAGTATTCCGTATTGCCCTTCTGTTTTATTACTATGCTACTGCTATGTAGCGCTTGCATATCTTATAGCCAGTATAACAAGGTTTGGGCATTTGGCGATTCTGCCGGTATCGACTTTAATACATCGCCGCCTACATTGATAACGACACACATATCGACCACCGAGGGTTGTGCTTCGATATGTGATGCAGCAGGCAGGTTATTGTTTTATACGGATGGTACTACGGTATGGGATGCCGGCCATAACGTAATGCCCAATGGGCAAGACCTGATTGGCTATACAACGAGTATAACCTATAGTAGCAGCCAGGCTGCAATAATTGTACCGGTACCGGGCCGTACATCCCTGTATTATCTTTTCTCGCTAGCTCATGAGGGATATGGAAAACTTTATTATAGCATTATAGATATGACATTGAACGAAGGGATGGGTGATGTGATAAGCGATAGCAAAGGAAAGATATTGGCAAAGGAGTTAACCGAGCAGATGACGGCCGTATCGGGTAACAACTGCGACATATGGCTGCTGGTATCAGGAAGGGTTGATCTTAAAATTCGCGCCTATAATATCAGTTTCGAGGGTATAGATACCGTTCCGGTTACCTCACCTAGAATTGCCATAGTAGGAGACCTATGGGATGTACGCGGCTGCATGGAGGTTTCTCCAGACCGGACTAAAATGGCTTGTGCCCAGGGTAATCTCGTATTGTATGATTTTGATGCTACAACCGGGAAAGCCACTAAGCCGGTTGTATTGGCATCGAAGCGCGATTCCTTTTCCATGTATGGAGTAGCCTTTTCACCGGGAAACTCCAAACTTTATGCTACTGCTTCCGCTTTAGCCAACAAAGGTGTTTATCAATTTGATGTAAGTCTCAGTGATTCACAGCAAATAGCAGCTTCTAAAGTAAAAGTAGGTAATGGCCAGTGGGCTATAAAAACAGGGCCAGACGGTAAAATGTATATCTCCTCTACTATCTCTTCTACTTCCAAATACTTGTCGGTAATACTTAATCCGGAATTAAGAGGGGCAGCATGCGGATATGTACAGGACGGTTTTTATCTGAAATATGGAAAGGTTAAATTAGGTTTACCCAATGTAGCCACTATGGTAATCAATCAAAAAATCACTACATCGCGTGCCGATACGATACTCTGCGCCGACTCTTTTGTACTCTCTGCGAACAATCTTACGGCAAAAAACTACCTGTGGCAGGATGGCAGCTTAGGTAAAACATTAACCATTGATACTTCGGGTACCTATTGGGTGAGTTATCAGAATGCAACCGGTAACAGCTGCGAAGATTATACAGATACTTTCCACATTTTTTTTTATAAGAATAAAAGGATATACAGTTCTGATATTGTAGAGGGTAGGTGTAAGGCGGATACTTTGCTGTTACAGGCCAGCCATACCCATGCATCGGGATACGTATGGGAAGATGATACTCCGGGCCTATCAAAAGTTGTACGCAATGCAGGAACCTATTGGGTAACCTACCATATAGACGATCAGTGTGCACAATATTCGGATACTTTTATTGTTCGCTATCCTGCACAGGATTACCAGCTTTCCTTTACAACGGATACACTTCTTTGTGTTGGTGATCCGGTAGTTTTACATAATAATTCCGATGAGCCTTTCAAGGATTTTCGATGGACTTATGGAGCAGGCAACAGCAGCACTGCTGTTAATCCGCCTTCGTATCCCTATACTCAGGCCGGAAGGTACGCGGTAAAGCTGACCGGATGGATAGAAGGACGGTGTGCTGATTCAGTAATGAGTTATATAACGGTAGATTCCGTTTTCCCGTTAAGTTTGCGAACCGACCGGGATGTCCTATGTACAGGAGAAAGTATTCATTTTTATCCCGAAGCAGATAGTACGACCCTGAGCCTGCACTGGCAGTTTGATGACGAGGAAAGTATCCTCACCTCCAACGAAAGTCATTACCAGCATGCTTATACCTATCCCGGAACTTTTGTTTTTCAGCTAACGGCGCATAACCGGGCATGCCCCGATACGGAAATTACCGAAACTATCCGGGTATATGCCCATCCGCATATTGACCTGGGCGCCGATAGCGGCCTTTGCTGGCAGGGCCAAACTATAATATTGGAAAATAGAGCGCCTCTTCCGCAAGGTAATTATCATTACCAGTGGAGTACGGGAGATACGACATTGACTTTGCAGGTTCACCATCACGGTACCTATAGCCTGACTGTTGCCCGGGAGTCTCCGGGTTGTAGCCATACGGAATCAGTAGAGATTGCCAAAGACTGTTATATAAATATACCCAATGCCTTTACACCCAATGGCGATGGCACTAACGACTACTTTTTTCCCAGGCAATTACTATCAAAAAATGTAACAGGCTTTAAAATGCAGGTGCGGAACCGCTGGGGAGCATTATTGTTTGAAACCACCCACAAGGATGGCCGGGGATGGGATGGCATGTTTAATGGAAAAGAACAGCCGCCGGGCGTATATGTTTATCAAATTACCTTAGCCTTTAATAATGGGGCAACAGATCAGTACGAAGGTAATGTGACCTTATTGCGTTAGGGTTAAGTAAGATTGACGGTCAAAAAAATAAGGCTATAAGGGGATATTCAGAATGATAATAAAGCCTTGCTGCCGCTCTATCAGCAAGGTTCCCTTTAATTTTTCAACGCGCTGCCGTATACTGGTCAGCCCCAGTCCGGTTGCTCCGGCAGGTTGTATGGCAAACTGAGGTGTATTACTTTGCATCTCTATGCGTACATGGTCTTTTGTAAAGTGAATGCGAATGGCAACACTGAAGTTTTGTGTATGCTTGATCGTGTTTTGAAGAAATTCCTGCAGCACACGCAACAATTCGTGGACCATAAACGGGGATAGGTGATGATCCCGTTCATTGTAGATTAGTGCTACATCCTCCGGTTCTCTTAAGGTATTCAGTAAGCGCTGCAGGTTATCAATCAGCCCGCCTGAAGGATAGTAAATATGGGTTTTAAAAAATATTTTTGCCACTTCCTTGTCTATATCTTCCAGGATAGCCATACTGTCCCTGATATCTTCCTGGCTTATCCGGCTATCGGAATCCTCAAGTTTCCGGAAAAGGCTGCACAGGTTATCCAGTTGAGGGGAAAGCTGCTGCTGCAATCGCTCAAATATTTTTGCGCGTTCTGTTAATTCGGCATCGAGACGCGCATTTAGTTCGGCTATTTCTTTCTCTTTAACGAGTTGGTACCTGCTTTTTTCAACGATTTGCCGTTGTTTGCGCCTGATGCGCCATATTTGAACCACAAGTAGAAACACACCTGTGCAAAGCAGAACGGCAATCCATATCCATATTTTACGTTGCTGTAGCTGCACCCTGTCTTTGTCTAAAGCAAGCTGCCGCTCAAGACGGGTTTTTTCTTTTTCCTGCAATTGGTCTTTGGTAACCAGCGAGTCGAGGAATGCACTCTGAGTGCGATATCCTATTGTGTCCGCCATTCGTTTGTACAGCTGATAGTATCTATAGGCGCCTTCTTTATTCCCTGTGGCTGCATAAGCATCGGAGAGCAGAAGGATCGCAGGTATATTAAGTGTGTCCGCTACTATTGCGGCAGTGTCGCCTGTTAAAGCTTGTAATAACCTGATCACCTCCGGAAAATTTCCCTCAGCGTATTGCCGCCTGGCATAATGAAGTGTGTCGGGCGTCATGCGGGCATAAGATGCGCCCGACGACATCAGTACAGCAATAAGCACAATGGTTTTCTGCAAAAGTTTATACACACCTGAAATTTATATTATCCTCTTCGGCAAGATCCGTACATTTTTATTGTCCGTCGGTAAGCAGGTTGTGTTGTAATGCCACTTTCACCAGGCCTGCTGTATTTTTTACATCCAGTTTCTGTAACAGGTTCAGCCGGTATTTTTCGACGGTTCGGTTACTGAGATAGAGGTGATCTGCAATTTCCTGGCTTGTATATTCCGCTACAATTAATTTTAAGATTTCTATCTCCCTGCTCGTCAGTTTTCCTTTTAATGTTACCCCTTTGTTGTTCATCTTCACCAGGTCGAACAAAAGCTCTTCCCTGATGCTCCGGGCCAGGTATTGTTGTCCCCTGTGAACGGTTTCAATAGCTTCGATAATTTCCTCTTCGCTGCTGTTTTTTAATA
>CAZFKK010000120.1:0-8374 GCA_964519735.1 uncultured Taibaiella sp. | reverse complement strand
TTATTTATGTACCGCATCGCCCAGGAGCTCCTGCATAATATTCATAAGCACGCCCATGCCACTGAGGTGATCGTAGTATTAGGCGTTAAGGAACAGGAAGTCAACCTGACCATTGAAGATAATGGTATAGGCATTGCACAGCCTGATCAGAAAAAAGCAGGCATAGGCCTGGAAAACCTTAAGGAAAGAGTCCGCAGCCATCATGGGCAGGTTACTATTGATTCGAGTCCGGCGCAGGGTACGGTGGTGTTCGTTTCGATACCGTTAAAGAGTCTCCACTAAATTTTCCAGGGTCATTTGACACCTTTTTTTCCAAAATCGTTTAAATTGCAGTTTATGAACCAGAACCCAGAGGAAGCGAGCACCGAACTGATCACCATCGTCATCACGGACGACCATCCCACGCTCAGGCATGGCCTGATCAGTATGCTGCAGTTGCAGGCCAATATGAAGGTGATCGGTGATTATGGCAAGGCCGCCCATTTATTGCCGGCCCTGGCGACCCAACAGCCGGATATACTGTTGCTGGACCTGCAGATGCCGGATGTGGGTGGTGAAGAACTGGTGCCTCAGCTACGACAGCTCTACCCGGATATGAAAATTATTATTTTAACGGGTAATAATAGTGCTTATATTGCCAAAAACTTAATTGAACAGGGGGTAAAAGGTTACTTGCTGAAAAATACGGAGCAACATTTGCTGATCCAGGCCATCAACAATATCCACCAGGGCTTTACCTTTATCTCTCCCGAACTGCAGGACCGGGTGCTTCGCCTTACCCGGCAGATCAAGAATGAAGGGGTGAATATAGATAGCCTCACGAACCGGGAAATCCAGGTTTTAAAAATGATCGCTGCCGAACAGACCAGCCAGGAGATCGCCACGGAGCTGGGACTCAGCCTGCGCACCATTGAAAATTACAGGATGATCCTGATGCAGAAGCTCGGCGCCAAAAACATGATCGGCATGGTTAAAAAGGGGATCTTACTGGGGTTAATTGAATAGGGTTCCCTGGTGCCATTGCATCCGTCCATTGTCGCAAGAAGATCCCTTTCGGGCCACATTTCACTTTCTCATTTATACTGAAATTTTCCTTCTCCCTATATTTATTTTTAGGGTAATCAACAACAATATCGATCATGAATTGTTAAGTATCACTGTGGTTCATGCACTTAAATACGCCGATAAGCAGGAACGTTTATAGCGGACAGGTTAAAAACATTATCAGACTTCTTACCAAAATAAAGATAAATGACAGACTCCGCAACAGTTACCCATAAAGATAAGAGATTATCACTTAAAGGAATATGGGAAGTTATTAAAAATACCTTTAAGGGATTTTCTACTCATAAAATTACCAAACTGAGCGGATCGCTGGCCTACTACACGGTTTTTTCAATGGGCCCCCTTATGGTTATGATCATTTCCCTATGTGGCCTGTTTTTAGAAAAGGAGGCGGTAGAAGGTGAAGTTTTTGCTGTTTTACGGGGTTTTGTAGGCGAAGACACCGCCATCCAGCTCCAGGAAATCATAAAGAATGCCTCCCTCGCCGGCAAAAGTAAAATAGCTGCCATCATTGGTGGTGTTACTCTTCTGATCGGCGCCACAACCGTATTCGGTGAGATCCAGGACTCTATCAACACGATCTGGGGATTAAAGGCCAAGCCTAAAAAAGGCTGGCTAAAAATGCTGCAAAACAGGTTCCTTTCCTTTTCGGTGATTGTCAGCCTGGGATTTCTATTGCTGGTTTCATTAACCGTAACGGGAGTTGTCGAAGGCATAAGTGAAGGGCTACGGGCAAGATACCCTGATGTGACGGTCGTACTGTTCTATATTGTCAATTTAATGCTTACCCTGGCGATTAGCGGTATCATATTCGCGGTTATATTCAAGGTGCTTCCTGATGCTAAAATAAGATGGCGCGATGTTTTTGCCGGAGCATTGGTAACCGCATTCCTGTTTATGCTGGGCAAATTCGGCATATCCCTGTATATCTCGCAAACGAACGTAGGTAGCACTTATGGCGCCGCGGGATCACTGGTAGTTCTTATCGTCTGGATTTACTATTCTTCTATTATTCTTTACCTGGGGGCTGAATTTACAAAAGCATATGCCGTAGCCTATGGCAAGGACATACATCCCAATGATTATGCGGTCACTACAAAAGAAGTTGAAATTGAAACCGGTAGAAAAGCCATATCTGAGCAACCGGACAGCTAAAATTTTGAAAGAACTTTTTGCTTCTAATTAATGAATTTATCCGTTAAAGAATCCAGTCTTTCAATTAATTGACTTCACTGCTCCGCAACAAGACCTTTATAATATTTCTTACGGAACCAAAAGGCAAGGTTGACAAGGGCAATCAATGCCGGAACTTCTACCAATGGGCCGATTACGCCCGCAAAAGCCTGCCCAGAATTAATACCGAATACGCCAATGGTAACTGCAATTGCCAGTTCAAAATTATTGCCTGTGGCAGTAAAGGCAATGGAGGTTGATTTGGAATAATCCGCTCCGAAATAACGGCCTGTTAAAAAGCTGCATATGAACATAAAGGCAAAATAGATCACCAGCGGAATTGCAATACGCACGACATCCATAGGGATTTTTACAATCAGACCGCCTTTAAGACTGAACATGATGACAATAGTACCCAATAATGCAACCAGGGTAAGCGGCGAAATAAGCGGCACGAATTTGGTTTGGAACCACTCTTCTCCTTTAAGCTTAATCAGCGCATACCGGCTGATTATTCCCATGGCGAAAGGAATCCCTAAATAGATACCGACGCTTTCAGCGATCTGACCTATGGAAATATTGACGACCAGCTCTTTCAGTCCGAAAAGTGGGGGTAATACAGTCAGGAATACATAGGCATAGACACTGTAGAGTAATACCTGGAAAAGGCTGTTTAGCGCGATCAGGCCTGCGGCGTATTCGCGATTCCCCCCGGCCAGTTCATTCCAGACCACGACCATTGCAATACAACGAGCCAGCCCGATCAGGATCAGGCCCACCATGTACTCAGGATAATCATGCAAGAAGGTGATGGCTAATAGGAACATCATTACAGGGCCGATGATCCAGTTCAGGATCAGGGAGGTTGCCAGGATCCTGGTATCCTTGAAGACCTTACCCATGTTTTCGTATTTCACCTTGGCAAGGGGTGGGTACATCATCAGGATCAGCCCGATGGCCAGTGGAATGTTTGTGGTGCCGCTGGAAAAGGAATTGATAAAGGTGGAAGACGAGGGGAGAAAGTGACCAACAGCTACCCCTATCGCCATTGCCAGGAATATCCAAAGGGTAAGGTACCGATCCAGGAAACCAAGTTGTTTCTTTCGGACAGGAGCGCAATTATTGACTGACATTGTTGGGCCTTAAATATTCGTTGACAAAGCTTTGCGTGTATTCCCGGATCATGTCGCGTACTTTTCCGAATTGTTCCATGATTTGTTCCGGAGTACCCGTTGCCTGGGCAGGATCCGGAAAATTGCAATGCAGTTTCACCGCCCCGGTCGGGAAAGAGGGACAGCTTTCTTTGGCATTATCGCATACTGTAATTACATAGTCGAATTCAACATCCCGGTATTCGCTGATACTGTTGGAGGCCTGGCCTGATATATCAATGCCGTCTTCTTTCATGGTTTTAATCGCTTTTGGATTTACACCATGTGTTTCAATACCTGCGCTATACACTTCGGCAATATCGCCTGCAAAATGTCTTAAATAACCTTCTGCAATTTGGCTGCGGCAGCTATTGCCGGTGCAGAGTACCAATACTTGTAGCCTGGTCTTGAAATCCTGCCAGTTCATTGTCTGCATGTTAACACTCATGTTATATTGCAATTTTACGATCAAATAATTCAAATTTTTTTAGCAGCAGGTTGTGTTTTCCTTATAAGCAGCGAAGAAAGCCGCCATGTCTTTCTTTAATAATTTCCACGCCTTGGGTTCAATACAATAGCAAACCCGTACCCCTTCAATTGTGCCTTGTATAATTCCTGCATTCTTAAGTTCTTTTAAGTGCTGCGAGATGGTAGGCTGTGCCAGGCCGAGCTCCTCCACCAAATCCCCACAGATACAGGTATTAGCCTTGATGATAGATTGCAGAATAGCAATGCGCGCAGGGTGGCCCAATGCTTTCATCATTGTTGCCAACCGGTTTTGCTCTTCGGTAAATATTTCTGATTTGGTAAGTCCCATATATGATTGCAATATTACGATTGATTTATTCCATTGCCAAATAATTTTTAGAAATTCCTCAAATAGGATATAAAGCATGAGCTCTGCTGACGCATATTAAAACTTTCTGTTGTCATTTAGCTTGCCAGTTCACCTAGATTAGAGGAATGTATGTAATAATCAGGGCTGCCGGTTCCTGTATCCTCATGGCGCATAATTGGTCGATGAAGATACAACGATGACATTACTATATGTGAAATGTCCGCTCCAGGCTTCTCCCCTTCTTCAGCCGGGCATGCAGGTAAAACAATACGATAGCTACAGGTATAATGCAAGAAATCACTATAATGCTCCATTGCAGTTGCATGCTGCCGGCTGATTGTAGTCTTTCTTTAAAAGAAAAAGTGCTCTGCCCCAGCGCAGGCTGACTAACTAACAATAGAAAAAGAGTTTTTCATAGAAATGCTTATAAAAAGGTGCTCCCAATCTCGGGAACTGAAAAAAAACTTTAGTATTATGTTTTGCGTGAAATGACGTATAAAAACAAGCAAACACCGTTGGTGTTTTTTCTTCGCAAGAGAATAGTTCACCAACAACATAACATGCTTCACTTAACATTAGTTTATATTCCGATAAACGTAAATGGTTTTGTAGCAATAAATTCCTGAGAGGTTTCTCCTGCGTACACTTCATTTTTGCTTACACTCAATCTTTTAACCTGGGCATTTTTACTGAAATCTACTTTTTTTAAATCAACCCAAAAGGCATTGGGTGTTTTAACGGTTTCAAAGTAATAAACCAGATTTTTTTGATCCGCGACCGACCTCCATCTCGTAGAAGAAATGTTCGGTTCTGTCTCTGAAGAAATTCCAAAAGGAACAGAACAGTTTCTGATCACACTAAAAACACTTGCTATGGATGTACGAACATCCGATGTTTGTGGTATCGCATTGATATAGTAAGATGCTCTTACATATCTGTCAGCAGCTCTGTTAGTTCCCGGAAGTGTAATTGTACCGGGAATGCCCTGCCAGTATTTATTGATGGCTAATTGTTCCTCAAATACCGGTGAATTGGTCATTACGGTATAGGACGGATCGTGATGAATTTGTAATTTTCCATCAATGTACTCAAAAATAGCATTATCGCCAGATGCATCGGAAACGGAAAGGTGCAAGGTGGTAAACTTTGTGGTACCAGGTATATAATCAGATACGATAACGAAAGCCTCTTTCTTTAACTCATCAACGGCCTCTTTAACCGTGGCAAAATTATCCAGTACATATTGCGACCACGCAGAGATGGTAATCCCTTTTGCAGTACCCTGAGGATTGTACTTAGGATACTCACTTTCAACCAGCCACAGGACATTTGCAACAAGGCCTTTCTCATTAATACCATCTGTCGTAGCGATATCCCACGCGCTGGTAATAATACTTCCATATTTAGAGGTCCATTTAACGGAGTTTTTACCTACGTTCCCTTCTCTTTCCAATCCTCTGGGAAAAATCCAGATATTGGCATCAATTTCATCTTTCCAATCCATGGAACGTGCTGTAATTACCGTATGATCAGGTCCTTTATAAACAACTCTTGTACAGGCATAAGCTCCGGGAGCCAGGGTAGCTATAAAAAGCACAGAAGATGCTGCAATATTTTTTAATATTTCATCCTTTTTCATATTAATTGAATGGCTTTTTAGGTCTAAATACAATTAAAGAATTATTGATCGTAGTAAATTTAAGTAAAAAAGAGGAAAGAAGATAATAAATGCTCCCTAATAATTATACTGCATTGCTTCTTTCACCAACCCGGCTGTATTTTTTACATCCAGTTTCTGCATCAGGTTATACCGGTGGGTCTCCACGGTGCGCAGGCTGATGAAGAGCAGGTCTGCGATCTGCTGGTTATTGTACTCTGACGCGATCAGCCGTAAGATTTCTTTTTCTCTTCTGGTCAGGGTGGGCTTCATATGGTCCACCCTTCTTTTTGCAGAAAGCATTTCTTGCAACAATTGTTCCTTAAGCGCTGCATTTAAGTATAAGTCACCCCCTTGCACACACAGAATGGCCTCCAACAAGGTGTCCTGGTCGGCAGTGCTTTTAAACAGGTAACCTTTGCAGCCCTTGTGCATCATTTCTTTAATATAGGAAGAAGACTCTACGCCGCTTAATATCAAAATTTTCAAGACAGGATATTGCATCAACAGGATCGGCACCAGTTCTTTTCCGCTTTTATCCGGCAATTGCAGGTCCAACAATAAGACATCCGGGACCTCTTTGGTCAACCCTAGCATCAATTCCCCTCCGCTTCTGTAGGTGCCTGTAATCTTGATGTCAGCACGGCTCCCTAAAGCGTTCTTCAATCCATCTATCACCATGAGATGATCATCTGTTATAGCTACTTTTATCATATACACTATATATAATCTCGTTTGCAATTATCTATTCGATGGTGTGTTCTTCCGCATACCTTTACAGTAGGTATTGCTTATCAAATTCCAGGTAGGCCGTTGTGCCTTCTCCAGGCTGGCTCTTCAATTCAAAATGACCCTGGAGGGCAGCCACTCTCTTTTTAATATTACCTAATCCAAATCCTGAGGACTGCTGCAGCGCCTGTGCCACAAAGCCTGCTCCGTTGTCCTCTACAGTGATGTTTAATAAATGATCGGTGCAACTTAGCTGCACCAGTAATTGCGTGGCACCTTCAGCATGTTTTAATACATTTTGTATGAGTTCCTGGCTCATCCGATAAATAGACAATTCCATCTCTTCGTTCATTCTTCCTATCGTGCCATACTCCTGAAAGTCAACTTCCAGTCCCGTTTGGGATTTCATTCGTTGGCAAAGCGTTGCCAGCGCCGGAGAGAGGCCTTCATCCAATAGCAGATCGGGCATGAGGTTATGTGCCGTAGTCCGCACCCTTTGTGCCGTATGGTCCAGCTGGCGGTAAACGGCCTCCCATCGACCTTCTTTATAATCGCCTGCCCGCTCCAGGTCCCGCATACTGCCTACATTCAATTTAATACCCCAGAGTTCACTGGCGATGCCATCATGCAGCTCGATGGCAATCCGGTTACGTTCCTGTTCTTCTCCTCTTACCAGCGCCTTGAGTTGGTTGATTTCCTGTTCCTGTTGTAGTTGCTTTAAGGCAGCAGACTGTAACTTTTGTTTTTGCTGATAGCTTCGGGCTATGGCAATTAATGTGATCAATAAAAAACCTGCACCTAGAATAGAACCACCTATCCACAGGTTTTTTACTTTCAATTGATTATGTTGTGCCGCGATTTGAAGTTTTTGTTCCAGTACCAGTTTGTTCTTTTCTGCCAGGCGGGACCGCACCCAGAAATTCGTGGATTTTGCTTTTTGTTCCTCCAGTACCGTATCCTTCATGAGGGCATAATGCCGCATGTGCTCATAAGCCTGCTGATACTTCCCGCTTAATGTGTACACGTGAGCCAGAGTTGGCTCCACATGTTGCATAATATCTATAAGTCCAATGGTCCGTACCTGCTCAAAAACAGAGCTTAATACCTCCTCCGCTCTCGCCACATTACCCTCTAACAAGCTTAAATCCCCTAAATTATCATAAGACCGGATGCGTTCGTAGGTATAAGATTGGGGATACCGCTCCAGAAGTTCAAATGCCTGGTTTAAATAAAAGCGAGCACTATCTTTCTGACCTTTATCGGTATAGCGATTCACCAGGCTGTTCAAAATCGGCAGGATAATTTCTGGATTTTCCGCCTGGATTCCCAATTGCAGCGCTTTAAGGTAGTACACCACCGACTTTTTGCTATCATTTTTCTCACTAAGCCCTCCAGCAATTGTATAGAAATAGGCATAGTAGATAGCGGAGTCAACCCGTTTCACGATGCCTTCCACTACATCTAAGGCTTCTTTGGCACGCTCTGCATTTCCTAAACGCCCCCAAAGCAAAACCATATTATTATATATCTTAAAGGAATCCATAGTGGGAACGTAAAGGTTGTATCTGGCCACCATATCTAATGCCTGAAAATAATTTTCCAGCGCCAATTCATAGCGCCCCTTCAAAGAATGCAAGTTCCCAATATTTATGTAAGGGATATGAATCTGCTTCCAATAGCCTGAGGGATGGTGGTGTGCAATAGCTTTCCGGTAATAGTACAGAGCAGAATCATACCATCCCCGGTCATGACACAATAACC
>CAZFKK010000119.1:7181-8388 GCA_964519735.1 uncultured Taibaiella sp. | reverse complement strand
GAAGTAGGCAGCGAAGTGGTGTTCACAGTGACGGTAAACAATGCGGGGCCGAGTGCGGCAACAGGTGTTGTGGTTGAAGATAAACTGCCTTCCGGTTATACCTTTGTAAGTGCGGTTCCTGCTGCTGATTATGACGAAGTTACCGGTATCTGGACCTTGGCTAATGCGATAGATAGCGGTAGTAGTGCGGCTTTAGTGATTACTGCAACAGTTAATGCCAGCGGAGTTTATAAGAATATAGCTGAAGTGGTGGCTGCGAATGAGCCGGATCCTAACAGCCCCCCTGATAATAATGAACCTGGTGAAGATGATCAGGATGAAGAGACTCCTGTCCCTACTCCGGTAGCAGACCTGAGTCTAAGCAAAGTAGTAGATAATGCTACCCCAGATGTAAGCAGTAATGTGGTGTTTACGGTTACCGTAAACAATGCGGGTCCAAGTGCGGCTACTGGTGTTGTGGTTGAAGATAAATTACCTTCTGGTTATACTTTTGTAAGTGCCGCTCCTGCTGCTGACTATGATGCCTTAACAGGTACCTGGACTTTAGCGAATGCAATAGACAGTGGAAGTAGTGCAGTTTTAACGATTACAGCGACAGTTAATGCAAGCGGAGATTATACAAATACCGCAGAAGTGGTAGCGGTTACCGAGAAAGATCCTGACAGTGCTCCTGATAATAATATACCTTCAGAAGATGACCAGGATAGTGAAACTCCTGTTCCTGTTCCGGTAGCAGATCTGAAAATGGTGAAGTCCGGCCCTGCAAGAGCAGATGCCGGCCAGGAGATCTCTTATACCTTAGTGATCACTAATGATGGTCCTTCAGACGTTATCGGGGCGGTAGTAAAAGATGCGGCGGTAGCTAACTTCACTGCTACAGGAGTTAATTGTTCAGGAGTTACGGGAACTGCTGATTGCCCGTCTGCTGCACTGAATCTTACAGATTTGAACGCAGGTACACTGACCTTGGATATTCCGGCACAGAGCAGCGTAACCTTAACGGTTACCGGTACAGCGGGATTGAGCAGTAGGGTGATTGATAATATTGCCAGAGTCGATCCGCCAACAGGCGTTAAAGACCCGACACCGGGT
This sequence comes from uncultured Taibaiella sp., assembly GCA_964519735.1. GTDB lineage: Bacteria > Bacteroidota > Bacteroidia > Chitinophagales > Chitinophagaceae > Taibaiella. The sequence continues at coordinate 7,296 of CAZFKK010000119.1, read as the reverse complement.
AACAATGAAGATGATGCAGAAACGCAGATTAATGCAGCGCTGGCAGGAAAGGTATTTAATGACCTGAATGCCTTAAAAGATGGTACTGTAAATGGTGCAGGTACGAATGCTGGCA
>CAZFKK010000119.1:0-7171 GCA_964519735.1 uncultured Taibaiella sp. | reverse complement strand
ACCAGGTAATTACACCGTAGTAGTGGATACTTCTTCCACCACTGTTGGTAATACACTGCCGCCTAATTGGGTGTACACAGGTGAGAAATTAGGTGCCGGATCAGGAAGCGACGGTACCGTAAACGGAACGTTGGCCTTTACTGTCGGAAATGTCAATATCGATAGTTTGAAATTCGGGATACAACAATTGCCCCTGGCCCATTCGGATATTCTTCCGGAGCAGGTTAATCCGGGAGGCAATACTTTAGTCAATATTCCTGCGGACGCGTTTGGCGGCAATGATTATGACGGTGGTGTTATTGATTCGTTACATATTGTACGTTTCCCCGAAGGAGCTGACCGGATTCAGATCGGTACGGAAGTTTATACAGTGGGTAACTGGCCGACTAAGGGCATAACTGTCCCTGCAAATGCTGTTGGGGCGCCGGCAATACCGGTACAGGTAGATCCTAAAGACGGCGCAGTAGATGTAGTGATCACTTATAATACCATAGATAACGGTGGCGGGGTTTCTCCTGCTCCGGGTGTTTTAACGATTCCGTTCTATTCTATTAAAGTGGCCGGAAATGTATTGAATGACGGAAACGGGATGCGTGACGGCTATGTGAACGGGCCGGGTACCGATGGCAATGGCCTCAAAGTGGCATTGCTTAATGAGAGTACCGGTCTGATAGAGCAGATTGTACTTCTTGGCGCGGATGGCGAATATAGCTTCGATAACCTGAACAAGGGCAATTATACAGTGATGATTACCAACGGACCGGCAATAAAGGTAGGTGGGCCTATTCCTCCTGTTGTCCTTCAGACAGGCTGGGTGAGCACCGGAGAGCAGGTGGGTACGGGTATCGGAAATGATGGTCTCGTGGATGGCAAAATTTACCTTGGTGAAGTTGTCACGGATCAATTAGAGCTTAATTTCGGAATAGAAAGATTACCGGAAGCAAAAGATATTCCGGTGGAATTCTATCATAACCCGGGTGGCTATGTTACTGTAGCAGTTACTCCCTTGAAAGCAACCGATCCTGAGGATGGCAGTATCGGCCAGGGAGGTACTTTCATCATCACTACATTGCCTGAAAATGGAACTTTATATTATGATGGCGTAGCCGTTAAGGCAGGGGATACTATCCCTGATTATGTGCCGCAATTGCTTCAGGTAGATCCTGTCGATGGCAGTGTGACGGTGACCTTTACTTATTCTGTTATAGATAATGCCGGTCTGGCTGATCCTACTCCGGCAACCTTGAAAATGCATTTTGGGGTGATTGGACTTGGAGGCTATGTATACCATGATGCTAACGGATTGAGCGATCACACCGTTAACGGAACGGGGGAAGGACGTCCTTCTGGCATGCCTTTATATGCTAACCTGGTGGATCCTGTAGCGGATACGGTTATGGAATCAGTTTTAGTTGATGCCCAAGGATTTTATTTCTTCCCGGTTGTAAGCCCATATGCAAACGTAGTGTTGCAGATCAGTACCGTTCAGGGAGTACCTGGCCAACCTTCTACCCAGGCTACCTTGCCTGAAGGATGGGTATATACGGGAGAACATATAGGTCTTGGCGCCGGTAATGATGGTTTGGTGGATGGTACGCAGCTTATATTTACAGGATGGGATACCTTGCGTTATGTAAACTTTGGTATAGAACTTACGCCAACTGCAGATGATAAATTTATAGATCTGGGTATCATCACGACCAATGTGCCTTTTATCCTGGGTACACAGCCTTTATCTGGCTCTGATCCTGAAGATGGCACCTATGGTCCGGGCGACAAGTTTATCTTCGGTGAGCAACCCGCTTGTTGTGCTTATATAACGTATGACGGCGTATTGTTGAATCCAGGTACGGTAATTGATAATTATGATCCGGCTAAGCTGGCAATTGTTTATACACAGCTTTCCAATGATGTACTGAACTTTAGTTATACGGTCCGTGATCAAGCCGGTCAGTCAGGTAAACCGGGAACTTATTCCTTTGTTGGCGGCTACCGCTACCCGGTGAGGTTGAGCGGAAATGTATTGCTGGATGCCAATGGTCTGACGGATAATACGGTGAATGGCCCGGGTGAAGGGCTTCCTTCTGATCAGCCTTTGTATGCTAACCTGATAGATTCGCTCAGCAATACGGTTGTGGGATCTGTACCGGTGGACATTGACGGGAATTACCTGTTCCCCTCTGTAGAAAGCCATACCTATTTTAAGGTACAGATCAGCACTATTAAAGGAGTGACAGGTAACTCTGCCCCCGCAACAGTCCTTCCCGTCGGATGGGTGAATACCGGAGAACATGTAGGTACAGGTGCCGGTCATGATGGCTCGCCGGATGGTATGCAATCGGTTTATGCTACGGCTGATCTTCAGGAAATCAACTTTGGCATAGAGCGCACTCCAACTGCGGATGACAAGTTGATCAACCTGGGTACTGTAATAGCAAATGTTGCTTATCCGTTGACAGCACAGCCTTTATCGGGATCTGATCCGGAAGATGGCAGTTATGGCGCAGGTAGTGATCGTTTTGTCTTTGTGGCACAGCCTGAATGTTGCGCTGTGGTATCTTACAACGGTGTGCCATTACAGCCGGGCATGACTATAACAGGCTATAACCCTGCATTGTTAACGGTAGTGTACACCTCAATACCCGGCACATCGCTGAGCTTTACTTACAAAGTGAAAGATGCTGCAGGTAAAGAAAGTGCTCCGGCTGTTTATACACTTACTGCAAGAACTGATCAACCCCTGCCGGTGAAATGGATCCATTTCTCTGTAAAAGCGAAAGGAACGCGGGCTGAGTTGAACTGGAGTACCGGTCAGGAATTAAATAATGCCGGATTTGAAATTGAACGTAGCGTGGATGGCAGCCATTTTGATAAAATAGATTATGTGGTTAGCCAGGCGGAACAAGGTAACAGCACGACACAACTGGATTATCTTGCCTTTGATGAACAGCCTGCTGCCGGTGTTAATTACTATCGCCTGAAACAAATGGATAAAGATGGCCAGGCCCATTTCAGCGAAGTACGCCAGTTGGCATTTAATACAAAAGTTCAGGAGCTTACCAGCATCTATCCTAACCCGGCTACAGAAAGAGTTTTTGTGAAGACGGACTGGACCCAAATGAAGCAGGTACGTTTGCTGGATATTAAAGGCCGCCTTGTCTTCCATTCAGAGATGAAAATTAATGAGGGGATCGATATGAGTGGATTAGCACATGGAGCCTATATGCTGCAGGTAGAACATACCGACGGAAACGTGAGTAACTTTAAGGTAGTGAAGCAATAGGTATTGCGGGCTACCGGATTCAGAAAAGGGCTGTATCAGATCATCTGATGCAGCCCTTTTTAATTCGGGCGCCTGCTGCCCCGTTTCCAGTGTTGGGGTCATGAAAATGTATATTCAAAATGGAAATATTACCGGAATATTCGAAAATATTGATCGTTAGTGTTTAAATTGCACCTTTTTAATATTTGGTTATAACAGGTAATGGAACATTTTATAAAACCCGTTGATGGATTGAGTAAATTAATTGATGCCCAGGCTCAATTATTATATGCTAAGCTCTCTGATTTGCCCATTATGAAACTGGGCCTTCCTGAAGTACCGCTGAAGTATTACCTGGGGCGCCATCATGAGCGTAAGTTTTTCTCTGTTCAGACCGCAGCCGAACTATTGTACCGTTCCATAAAATTGAAAAATAAAAAACCGGGCGAACTGGTCATCCTGGATTATGGGGCAGGTTTGGGGAGTTTGTTTTTGCTGGCTAAAATGATAGGCTGCAAGACGGTTATCTATAATGATATCCTGGAAGACATGAGCACCGCGGCCAGGATCATCAGCGACTATTTAGAGGTACCCGTAGATCATTTTATAACAGGTGATCACCAGGCAACGATCCATACGCTAAACAAGCATAACCTGCAGTGTGATATTATATTGAGCAGAAATGTGGTAGAGCATATCTACGATCTGGATTCCTTTTATGCGGATATGGCCGGGGAGCAGCCGCATGCCTTACTTTATTTTTCTACAACGGCTAATATCAGGAATCCTGCCATGTACCTTTTTCATAAAAAGATACACTATACTGCGGAAAAGGAATTCAGGACCGCAAGGGAGCAATTGATAAAGGAAAGAATTAAAGGAATAACTCCCGGGCAGTTGACCTTACTGACGGATAAAACAAAGGGATTGGCGCTGGATGATTTTGAAAAGGCAATAGTGGGTTACCAGGCAAACGGTATATTGCCTGAGCCCGGTAAGCATGGAAGCAATACCTGCCATCCGGGAACCGGCTCCTGGGCCGAGCATCTATTGCCTTTCTCTGTTTACAAAAGCATTATTGAAGCTCAGGGCTATAAGCTAACTATAAAGCCGGCGTTCTGGGATACGCATAGCGACAGCAGGTTGAAAAATATTATAGGGAAAACAATGAATTTTGTGGGCCATAATTTTGGCACCAACATAGCATTCGCAACGACCGCCTTTATTTATATTATTGCAGAGAAGAAATAAACCTGCTCATACTTTAAAAAAGGAAAAGAGCGTAGTACCGTAATTTTTCACCCTGAGAAAATGAGGATGATCTTCATAATGGTTTCTTGGGGTATGCTCCAACACAAAGATGCCTTCGGGATGCAGCAGTTCTTTTTCGAAGATGAGATCAGGAATGCGGTCTATCTCTAAAAGTGCATAGGGAGGACCTGCAAAAATGAAATCATATTGTTCTTTGCATTGCTCCAGGAATTTAAATACTTCCAGTTGCAGTAATCTGATTTGGTCAAACCCAAACCCGGCTGCTGTCTTACGAATAAATGCCGCCATGTGTTTATCCCGTTCGATCAGGGTAAGATCAGTAGCGCCCCTCGATGCCAGTTCATAACTGATACTACCGGTACCTCCAAAGATGTCTAACGATTTCATACCTTCGAAATCAAGCATATGCTGCAGGATATTAAATAACCCTTCCTTAGCCATATCGGTAGTAGGGCGGGTATGGGGCATATTTGCCGGGGGCTGGATCTTTCGTCCTCCATGAGTGCCACCTATGATACGCATGCGAATGTTTTATGTAAGAGATCAAATAAGGATTGCTGGTGGTCCTGCCGTTTGGCTTTTGGATAGTAAACCGGCCAGTCTTCTGACAGGGCAAAGGAAGGTACTCCTGAAAGTTCGGCGTTAATCCCCGGGAGTTTCAATGCTGATTCCAGGGCGATACAGCCTATTTTGTAAAATACATCTTCAGCGGCCTGGAAGCTGAATGCCTGGTGGGATTGTAATTCCCCTTTTTGATAAATACTGAGAAGGGCGAGCTGGCCCAAACAGGCTACTTGTATGCTATCTTCCTGTTCCGGTGCAGGAGAAGCCAGCAAAGCTGTGGACAAAGATTTTATATGGATTCTGTCAAAGTATTTTTTGAGTACATTCAGGCAGTTGTTGGGCAGGGGGAAAATAATATTGGCTTTAAAGCTATGTTTTCCTATGTCTTTGAGGACCGTTTCCCCGGGTTCGATAAAATGAAAATCCCTGAGCCAGTTTTCTGCAGCATCGGGTTCGAATAAAGGCTGGGGGACAATTAACTGCCTTTCTTCAGCGATCCATACATGGGTTACCGGCTGAGGCCCTGCGATAAGAGACTCATTGTCAAGAACAGATTCGATCGACGCTATATCCCATGCTTTATCCCAGGTAAACCCCTTCCCGGTCAGCACTTTTCCGTGAGTACCATAGCCTGCAATACAAAGTCCTTTGGACCAAAGGATAAGCTGTAACTGGTCGATCTGGAAAAGATGATCATCGGTTGTGGCATACTGCCAGGCCGGTTCGGGAAGTTCATGCTTCATCTTTATCGGGTTAATAGGGGTTAACGAAGGTGAAAGTTATTCAAAAAAGTAGATTGCGCAAAAATAATGGAATATTTTTGTCCTTACTCTATAAATTGTAGGGTGAACAGTACCTATGCAATTTTCTGTAACTCATCGCCAGATCCTGAGACTGGCTGCCCCTATATCCTTGTCTTTATTGATCCCGCAGTTGAGCTTTATGGCTAATGCTATATTCCTGGGACGTGTGGGGCAACTGGAACTGGTGGTAAACGGGCTATCCGGTATATTTTATTTATTACTTACCTATATTGGCTTTGGTCTCAGCAACGGGATCCTGGTCCAGCTTTCCAGGAGGGCGGGGGAAGGCAACTATGCGGGGTTAAGCAAAACATTCACCAACGGAATATTCCTTTCGGTTTTAGGGGCATTAATCCTGATGATGATTTCATTCTGGCTGGTTCCTCTGATTTTCGGCTGGAGTCTTCATGATGAACATGTATTTTATGGTACTGTTGATTTTCTCTATTTACGGATATGGGGATTACCTTTTTTAATGCTTAGCCAACTGGCCAACGTCTTTTATGTTGCGACTAACAGGTCCCGTTTATTGATCTATGGTCCTTTGGTGGCCAGTGGGGTAACGATAATACTGGATTACCTGTTGATATTTGGGCATGCCGGTTTTCCTGAAATGGGCCTTCAGGGCGCTGCTTTGGCCTCGGTCCTAGGAGAAGTATTGCTTTTTGTGGTCTTGTATGGTTTGTTCTTTCTGAAGAAGCTGCATCGGCAATACCAGGTCTTCCGTTACCTCTATCCCGATGGGCAGCTAAGCCGTCAGACGTTAAAAGTAGCCTTGCCTTTAATTATTCAATACGCATTCGGTATCGGAGCCTGGCAGGTATTTTATATCTATATTGAACATATGGGGGTGACCCAATTGGCAGCTTCACATATCCTGCGCAGTGTATTGGGTATAGTAAGTATCGGTACCTGGGCCCTGGCATCGGTGAGCAATACAATGGTTAGCAATGTATTGGGGCAGGGACAGCCCGGCCAGGTGCTCCCCCTGGTCAGGAAGATCATCAAAATCAGCCTGGGCTACACCCTGGTTATTTCCGTTTTCTTATTTTGTTTCCCGGCTACCTTTTTATCGGCTTATACCGGGGACCCCGCTGTGGTGGCCATGGGTATTCCCAGCTTGCGTGTCTTATCCGTCTCCGTATTGATCATGTCTGTTGCTACCGTATGTTTTAATGCTGTAGTAGGGACGGGCAATACCTTTGTTAATTTAGGCATTGAGATAGGCTGTGTCCTGCTCTACCTGGTGTATATTACGATAGTAGTGGAA
>CAZFKK010000118.1:838-8427 GCA_964519735.1 uncultured Taibaiella sp. | reverse complement strand
TTCTCTACCCCTGCATAATCAAATATAGGTTTGAAGACCATCATTTTTTCCGTCTCCCTGAGGTATAATTTCAGTTGTGGTTCAACTTCTTCTATGTTTTCCTGAAAATCATCATGAAAAATGATAGCCGTACTTCCGGACATGGGCAACAATTCTTCCTTAAGGTAACGGGGCCAGTCGGCAGCCTCAATCTCTATTTCGTTGCCTTCGGTAAACCGCTCCAGGATCAGGATCACATCTGTATTAGCAGCTACATGAATGGTGGAGCCACACCGGATCATGGCACTATTGATCCGCTCTGCTTCGTTATAATCATATAACTGCTCTTCTACTTTAAACTGAAGGCTTAAGTGCGCACCTCCCCCAGGCCCTTCAGCCTTGGGTTGTACATATAATTGCACGAAAAACGGCTGCGTGGAAAAGCGGATCCTTTCCAGGTTACCGGTAACAAAATATTTATGATCGGGTAAATAATAAAGGAAGGGGTAATCCGTAAAATGCTCCATCAGGCGCTGGTACCTGGGCAGGTAAAAGTCCCAGACCTTACTGAACAGATCAGCGTCGGGTACTTCCTTCAATTCATCAGGAAGGCTTTCCCAGAATTCGCCAAAAGGCGTCTCCCGTTTAATGGACTTGAACAATTCCTCCGGGCTTTGTTTACGTAAAGCGGTAACCAGCACTTTATCCTGTTCATCTAAACCCGAGGGGGCAATATATTGATTCAGTTCTATTTTTTCTACCGTACCCACATATCGTTCCTGCTGTTCATCAGGCTCACCCAGCAACAGATCAAATGAAGTAAAGGGGTAATGAGTGCCCTTTTTCCGGATCACCATGCCCACTTTACGTTTAGGCAGGGTCGCCGCTAAGGCTTCTTCTTCAGCTTTCTCTTTCTCTCTTTTCCGGGCAAAGGCTGTGGTTTCAGTCTGAAGGGATATTTTCCTGATCGTGGGGTCAAGAACACGTAAAAAAGGCTTGCCTTCGTGGTAGGAGAATTCAAACTTTCCCGCCAGGTTGTCCTTCAGACTATAACCATACAAACCTAATAGCTTATTCTTTTGGGTGTCCCAGTTACGTAAAGTGCTGAAATAATGGCTGCCATAGGTGTTGAGTACATATAAAAAGACAGTGGCTTTATGAATACATAAGGGATGCCGTTTTTCAGCGCAGTTACAGGAAGTATCAAAATAACGTTCTTCATTCTGTGTTAACAATACCTGGTAGGTATGCCCGTCGTCGTCGCGCACTTCTGCCTGTACGGAATCATCCTTCGCTTCTGTGATATGAACGCGGTCTTCCAGGGTCCAGTCTTCTGCTTGCTGTTGTATATCCTTAGATGCAAAAAGCTTAATAAAATGTACGGTAATCTGGCGCATCCGCACCGTAGTATGTTTCTGATCGTAACAAATAGACAGGTTATCGAAATAACCGCTTTGTAATAAATCATTTAGCTGGAACAGGGCTGCAGCCTCATGCCGGCATACAGCGCCCATATTGTAAGGACACTGGCATCGTATGGACAGCGATTTGGGTTGCAGGTAATTCTGAATAATGACTTTGTAATGATTGCTATACACATCATTACGGACCCGGAAGGTAACCTGTTCTACCAGGGCATCATTTTCCAGCAACTGAACCCCGGCTGTATGAAATATTTTCTTGCCCCGGCGAATAACTTCGTCGGTAGCATTATGATAGACATGTTTAATTAAATCGGGTAAAGACATTTCAGGTGTAGCTTCGGAAAAAAGCAAGCGGCAAAATTACTGAAAAAGCGGGAGAAAAGGGGAAAGATCTTGCTGATAGTTCCTAGCTTTGCGTCATGACCAATGCCGAAATAGCCAAATACTTCGATCTGCTGTCCAAACTTATGGATATCCATGGCGAGAACCGCTTTAAAACCAATACCTACAGTGTCGCCGCGTACAAAATAGAAAAATGGGGGGAGCCGCTGGAGCCTATGAGTGCGGTACAGATCCGGACGCTACCGGGAATTGGAGAGGCTGTGACGCAGAAGATCATAGAAATCAGGGAAACAGGAAGGCTGGATTTATTGGACACCTATATCGCCCGAACCCCTCCTGGCGTTGTAGAAATGTTATCTCTAAAAGGAATAGGTCCGAAAAAGATCGCTCAGTTATGGAAAGAACTGCAGTTGGAATCCATCGGAGAACTGGAATATGCCTGTAATGAGAACCGGCTGCTGATCCTTAAGGGGTTCGGGGCCAAGACCCAGGAGAGCATACTCAAATCCATAGCATTTATGCGCCATAACCTGGGCTATTATTTATGGAAGGAGGCCCGGGGCATAGCGGAGCAGGTGCTTGCCGACCTGAGCGCGAAGTATCCCGGGCACAGAATCTATACGACGGGTGCGTACAGACGTCAGCTTCCTACCTTACAAACAATTGAATACGTTACAGATATAAGTAAAGCAGCCCTGAATGCTCATTTTAAGGAGTTGCCCGATGTTGTTCTTGAGGAGGAAGAAATGTACCTGAAGGTAAGGCTGCCGGCTGCCCCCGTATTACAATTTTATTATTGCGCCAAAGAACGCTTTTACCAGCAACTGTTTCTTCTTTCCGGGTCGGAGGCCTTCCTTCAATCTTTTGCTGCACAATACGCCATGCCCGAGGAAGCAGCAGAGGAAGCCGCAATATTTGCGCACAACCAACTGGCGTTCGTCCCTGCCCCCCTGAGAGAGCATCCGGGCATACTGGAAAAAGCCCGGTCCGGATCTTTGCCCGTCTTATTACAACCTGCAGACATTAAAGGTATTATCCATAGCCACAGTACCTGGAGCGATGGGATGCACAGCCTGGAGCAAATGGCAAAAGCTGCCCGGGACAAAGGGTATGAATACCTGGTGATCAGTGATCATAGCCAGGCTGCCGTTTATGCCAAAGGCCTTAGTCCTGAAAGCATCCTGCAGCAGCAGGAAGAAATTGACCGGTTGAATATCGCTTTAGCCCCTTTTCGTATTTTTAAGAGTATAGAAGCCGATATTCTTTATGATGGCTCCCTGGATTACACCCCTGAGATCCTGGCTACTTTCGATCTTGTGATCGCTTCCGTGCACAGCAATCTGAAAATGACACAGGAAAAGGCCATGCAAAGGTTGCTTACGGCTATTCATAACCCTTTTACGACTATCCTGGGACATCCGACCGGTAGGCTCCTGTTGTCGCGGGAGGGGTACCCTATAGATCACAAAACCATTATTGATGCCTGTATTGCCAACCAGGTAGCGATCGAAATCAATGCACATCCCCGTCGTCTCGACCTGGACTGGACCTGGATTCCCTATGCGCTGGAAAAGGGAGCGCTTTTATCCGTCAATCCCGATGCGCACTCCATAGAAGGCATGGACCTGGTTCAGTATGGGGTATGGGCAGCTCAGAAAGGAGGGCTGACGAAAGAGCACAACCTGAGTTCGAAAACGAGGCAGGAGCTGGAAGCCTTCCTGCTGCAGTCGAGGAAGAAAGGTTAACTCCTGTTCTTGCATTATCAGAATAAAAATGCATCGGTTTGAAGGATTATACCGCTTATTATTACCTACCTCTTCAAAAAAAGGTTAACTTTAACCTATGTTGGTAACCCTGTCACAATTGACGTCCTTTATTTTGACAGGGTTACTCCTGCTGATTTTATTGTAATACCTGGGCACACATGCGCAAATTTCTATTCTTGACTTTAGGATTTATGGTAGGAAGTGTTGGTATGCGCTTATCAGCACAGGGCTTGCATTTTTCCCAATATTATAATGCTCCCTTATTGCTGAATCCGGCAAATACCGCATTGATGCCCGAAAGTGATTTCAGGATAGGCTCCAATTACCGGAGCCAGTGGGCAAATATTCCGGCCCCTTTCACTACCTTCTCCGTGTATGGAGATGCGCAACTGCTGCGTAATGCCAATAATACTAACTGGTTGGGTATAGGTGGTGCTTTTTTTAATGACCGGGCCGGCAATGGTAATCTTTCCCTGAGCAAAGCCCAGTTTACGACTGCTTACCATATACAGTTAGGTTACTCTTCCATGATATCTGTAGGTTTAGGCATTGCTTATGTACAACGAAGTGTAAATTTCGGTAAACTGACATTTGATACCCAATGGGATGGGTTTACCTTTAATTCCGGATCCCCGAACGGGGAAGAATATGCGTTTCAGAAAACAGCTTATCCTGACATCCAGGGGGGTATTAATTATGCTTTTTTCCCTAACGAAAACGTCTATATAAAACTGGGAGCAGGATTACTGCATATCAACCAGCCCTCGGAAAGCTTTTTCAAAATGGATAACAAACTGGGGATGCGCCCAACACTTAATCTGGATATGCTTTTTAGTCTGAACGAAAGCTGGATCGCTAACTTCTCCGGGTATTATGCTCGGCAAAAAGCGGCCTCTGAATTGGTCTACGGGGCTCAATTTACCTGCAATGTGAGTCCGCAGGAACATCATCCCAACATATTTATCCTGGGCCTGTACCATAGATTGCAGGACGCCATCATACCCATGGTCGGTTTTGAATGGAACAATTTACGGGCTACTGTTTCGGTAGATGTAACCGTTTCAGGACTAAGTGCAGCCAACCGGGGTAATGGCGCTTTTGAATTCTCTCTTGTGTACCAGGGCTTTTACCATGAGCGTTCCAAAGGTCGTGATGCCTATAATTGTCCGAGATTTTAACAAAACCTTTATTATCTTCACTGCCACATTCAACATATATTTGATGCTGGAATGTTAATTGGGTTTTTTATGGCAAAAAGTATCTGAACAATTAAATGAATCTTATGGAAGCTGAAAAAGCAAAAATTTTGTTAGTAGAGGATGATGCCAATTTAGGACAAGTCTTAAAAAATTACTTGGAATTGCATGATTACATCGTGGAATTATGTCGCGATGGGATTCTGGGTTTGGCAGCTTTTCGCCGGGAAAACTTCGATCTTTGTCTTCTTGATGTAATGATGCCCAATATGGATGGATTTACATTAGCTGAAGAAATCCGGAATGCAGATCCTGATGTGCCTTTGTTCTTTTTGTCCGCGAGGAGTATGAAAGAGGATGTCATCAGTGGTTATAAACTGGGTGCCGATGATTATATTTCCAAGCCTTTTGATAGTGAAGTCTTGTTGTTGAAGATAAAAGCTATCCTTAAGCGTAACCAGGAAATACAGGAGAAAAACCCTTCCCAGATTGAATTCGAATTCGGGAGATTTAAGTTCAACAGCAAATTGCGTATTTTATCTATAGATGATAAACAATACACTTTATCTCCCAAGGAGAATGCTTTATTGCAGATGCTGTGTGAGTTTAAAAATGATCTATTGCCCCGGGAGCAGGCTTTGAAACGCATATGGGGTAGTGATACTTATTTTAACGGTCGCAGTATGGACGTTTATATCGCAAAATTAAGAAAATACCTCAGCGATGATGAGAAAGTAAGCATTGTGAACATACACGGCAATGGTTTCCGTCTGCTGGTACAGGAAGAAGGCTAGACGAGGTTTATTTAAAAGAGAAAGCGGGCCGTCTTAGTTATTAGGACGGCCCGCTTTCTTATTAATTTTGCGTTGAGGGGATTTTAGAAGAAAAGCCCTAAGCGTAAAGCCAGGTTATTCAACCGGGTATTGCCATCCTGGAATTTTCCATGATAGGGAAGGGAATAAGAATTAGGATTGGTCGCATCCGGTGCAAAACCATTGTTGAAGAAAAGCCCGGCATAGATCGCCAGCTTATTGCTGATCACATATTCTGTGCCCGCGCCGATATTCATCTGGAACATTACCGGAGCTACTGCTAAAACACCTTTAAGTTTTTCTTTCTCCCCATTAGCTACGGATGCCTGGCCATTGTCATTGATATAATATACGGAATAACTGGCCTTTTTAGCAATGTTAAATCCCGTAGTAAGGCCTAGCTGGCCGAAAAAACGGAATCCCGAAAGGTCGTCGGTACGTAGTTTTAACGCCAGGGGAATCTCAAGATAATCCAGCTTATAACTGAAATCTGCCGTGTTAACCGTGGATGCTGCTGCAGATGGGCCGCCTGTCCTGTCTGCCAGGATATTGCCACCCGTCATATTGACTTGTAAGCCTGTGGAAAATGCATAATTGGAGGCGAAATTGTAATCCGCCATCAGCCCATAAATAAAACCGACCTTACTGCCATTGGCTTTGGGTTCAAACTCCCCGTTATTACTTTTATTGGCCGTAGGTTTCATCCAGGAAATCGTAGGAGCAATATAGGCGCCAAAACGCAGCTTCCTGGTCTCGGAATTATCACCGTAGTTACCCCCTTCCTCATATTGAGCAAAGGAAGAAGGGCCGGAAAACAAGGCAAAACCTGATAGTACACATAAAAATACTTTTTTCATAATTGAATTTAATTTTTAAGTACGGAATTTTTAGAAAGATAACGATTTGGTTTAATCCGGTACAAGATTCGGGCCAAACTAACCACAAGATAAAGTAAACTGTGCATTAAATTACCGGGAGGGGGTACCGGAAACCAATTAAAAGTATTATATTCGTTTCTTAAAATATATACAACTATGCTTCCAATTCTTATCCTTATCGGTCTGATTATTCTTATAGCACTTTGGTTGGTAGGCTTGTACAACCGTTTGGTGCGCTACAGGAACAACCGGGAAAACGCTTTTGCGGATATTGATGTACAATTGCGACAACGTAATGACCTGATTCCTCAACTGGTATCCACCGTCAAGGGCTATGCCAGCCATGAGAGAGAGTTGCTGGAACGCATTACCCAGGCCCGTTCCGCAGTAATGAGTGCCGGTAGTATTAATGAAAAAATCACTGCAGATACCCAACTCAGCCAGGCCTTACAAGGATTAAGGGTACAGGTAGAGGCTTACCCGGATCTCAAGGCCAATACCAATTTCCTGCAGCTCCAGGAAGAAATATCGGATATAGAGAATAAGCTGGCTGCAGCCAGGCGCTATTTTAACGGAGCTACCCGCGAGTTGAACAATAGCGTGGAATCCTTTCCGGCTAATATTATTGCCAAAAACTTCGGTTTTACCCGTCAGCCTATGTATGAACTCAGTGCTACGGATAGAACCACGATGGAGCAGCCGCCTCAGATTAATTTTTAGATTTACAGGGCAAGGACCGTTTTGCCGCTGACGCACAAATAAGTACACCATGGCCTACCTCGGTATTCAAAGCCAGATTAGCCGCAACAACCGCAACTCTGTCTTCTTACTCATTGCTTTCCCGGTGTTACTGCTGGGCATGCTCTATGTGTTCCTGTACTTTGTTACTGCCGAAAAGCAGGAAGTGCCGGGGATATTCCTGTCCCTCCTTCCGGTGGTATTACTGGGCGTAGCTATATGGTTTCTTATTGCTTATTATGCCAATACCGCACTCATCAATATGGCCACAGGGGCACATCCGCTGGAAAGAAGCGCGAACAAAAGGGTCTACAACCTGACGGAGAATTTATGCATTGCACAAGGGATGACCCTGCCCAAAATTTATATACTGGACGATGATTCCCTGAATGCCTATGCCAGCGGTATCAATGAAAAGAGCTATGGGATCACCCTTTCCCGGGGCATCATCAAC
>CAZFKK010000118.1:0-828 GCA_964519735.1 uncultured Taibaiella sp. | reverse complement strand
GGATGATGCGGAACTGGAAGGTGTTATTGCGCATGAACTCAGCCATATCCGTAACCGGGATGTACGGTTGCTCATTATTTCTATCGTATTTGTAGGAATATTCGCTTTTCTCAGCCAGGTAGCCATGCGCAGTTTTTTCTTTTCCGGGGGCCGCCGTCGTAATAATAAGGACAATGGCCTTATCCTGGTCGTGGCCATTGCAATTACCGCCATAGCATATTTTATTTCTTTGTTACTTCGTTTTGGCATATCCCGCCGCCGCGAATATATGGCCGATGCCGGAGCTGCAGAGATGACGCGCAATCCTTTGGCCCTGGCCAGCGCCCTGCGCAAGATCTCAGCAAACCCTCATATAGAAGCGGTACGCAACGAGGATGTGGCCCAATTGTTTATCGAGCATCCCGCGCCCAAAAAGAAAAATTCCTTTTCCATTAATGAGTTGTTCGCCACCCATCCGCCCATAGAAAAACGGATCAAGGCCCTGGAGGGATTTTAAAAGATTTTTGAGCAGTTTATCATCTCTGTTTTTATTTTTGAGAACAATCTCTTACGGGATAGGAGGGCACCATGCATAGGGTACTATATCATTGCATTTGGCTGCCAAGCATCCTGTAGCTACCTTTGCCGGCCAGGCTTCTGAAACAAGAAGCGGTGTACCCCTTTACCCGATAAATTTAATTTTATGCCACAACCTATACTGATAAAAAATGCAACGCTGATCAATGAAGGCAAACAACTGCAAGCCGACGTCCTGATCAAAGAGGGAAAAATAGAAAAAATTGCAGGCCAGATCAGGAATGCCGGCAATTACCGGGAGATATATGCAGC
>CAZFKK010000117.1:0-8550 GCA_964519735.1 uncultured Taibaiella sp. | reverse complement strand
GTCCAGGTGATTGTACACCACGGAATAATCCGGGGAGTGCGGGTGCATTCTTTCGAGCTTGCCTATGCCCTTTTTAAATGCTTCCAGGGCTTCCGCATTCCATTTCTTTCCTTCAGCTCTTTTCTGAAGATCTCTTACCTCTCTTTCATTGCCTTCGCTACCTAATTCTTCATTGATGCTTTTCAATTGCTGCTGTAAAAAGTACTCCCTTTGCTGCTTATCTATTTCCCCCCGTGTCTTGTTGGTGATTTCACTTTTCAATTCCGCCATCTGGAGATCGGATTGTAGCAATTCCAGCAAGCGATGCGTCCGTACCTTGGTATCATTTTGTTCCAGCATGGCTTGCTTCTCCGACAATTTGGTATCCAGGTTGGAAGCGATAAAATGCACCAGGAATGAAAAATGCTCAATATTACGCAACATCATTCCCGTCTCTATGGGAATACTGGGGGATAAGGAAACAATACGTTCTGCCAGGTCCTTCACGGAAGAGATCATCGCATCAAACTCGGCATCTTCTTTTGGAAATACATCGTCAAGGTACTGAACCTTAGCTTTTAAAAAAGGATCTTCCTGGATATATTCTTCAATTTCAAACCGCATCCTTCCCATGATGAAGATCGTAGTATTTCCATCCGGCAACTTTATCTGTTTGACTATCTTGGCGATAGTGCCTATCTTGTATATATCCTCTGTACCCGGATCCTCATTATCTACATCCTTCTGGGCCAGCACCCCGATAAGTCCGTCGTTTTTCTTTACCGCCTCTGCTATCGCCTTAACTGATTTCTCACGGGCCAGCGTTATGGGCAACACCACATTAGGAAACAATACCGTATTGCGTAAAGCGATAACCGGTATTTCCAAAGGCAGATCTTTCTTTTCCGCCTCAGCCATTTCCACTTCACCCAAGGGAACTATTGGCATAAATTCCATATCGTTATCTCCACTATTAAATATCAATTTTCTTAAATCCATGAATGCAGACATTTTGACAATCAAAAGCTTCCATGCTGATGATTAGTTGCAGTTAATCATTATTCAATTAGTATGCCAAAAAGGCAAGTCGGAAATTTTTACAGGTTTTGCTGTAATCAGCCTTATTCCTATCCTTTTCTACGTTATTAAGGAATTTTCTCTCATTCTTAATGAATATTGTATAACTTAATTTACTTTTGGGGATAAAGTGTATCTTAAAATGAATATAATCTATAGAATTGTTGCCGCATCCGCTATGTTACTACTAGCTAATCCCCTGGCTACTAAAGCTCAGGATGATGAATCGCCTTGGAATAAAGCTATGAAAATGAAGGCTGGTAAAAGGCCGGATCATAAAGCTTATTTAAGTAGCGGTATAGATGGCTACCTGCTATCCTCTGCAATGACTTCAACCCCGTCGAATCCCGGCAAGTTGACGACTCCCCGTTTCACGGCCTTCCTTCACCTGGGTACCCATTTGAATTATGACTTCAATCGCCATATCGGCATTTACTCGGGGTTAAACATTAAAAATATCGGATTCATTGAAAAATCTGAAATAGGAGACCTCACTACCAAGCGCCGTAACTATACCTTTGGACTTCCTCTGGGTATTAAGTTAGGCAATGTAAAATACGGTAGTTATTTCCTTTTAGGTGGTGGCATCGATTTCCCGTTTCATTTCAAGGAAAAATCCTTTGTAAAGCGTACGGACAAGGTTAAATTAACAGAATGGTTCAGCCAACGTAGCCCGGCTGTGTTGCCTTATGCTTTTGTCGGTGCTCATATACATCCGGGATTAGCCGTAAAACTACAATATTATCCTACTAATTTTCTAAACCCGGATTTCACAACTCTGGCCCCGAATGGCAGTACCATTAAACCGTATGCAGGGTACGAAGTTAACCTGGTCATGCTGACGCTCGGATTTGATATCAGCTATTCTCCAAGGCATTAAACGCTATACCTCCCCCGGCTCGTTTTGAGCCGGGCCGGGTCAGGTTTGCAGGCTCTTGTTCAGGAAATCAATAAAGGGCTTCATTATTTTATAGGAGGCGGCTACCTGTTTTGCCAGCCCTTTGCCGGACAACTCCTTATCTGAAAGCGGCGCACCAACAGTAAAGCTTTTTAAGCGCAAGTATTCAATAGCAGGGTTATCGGTTGCATAACCCTGGGGGGCTTTTTTTAATAATTCACCTTCTATCTGCGGGAAACTTCGCTTGAAATCCTTCTGCTTCAGAATTCCTTCCCACTCCTCCAGGTTGTAATCTATCTCTTGCCTTATACTACGTAAAGCTGCTGTTTCCGGCATCCAGATGCCTCCGCCTATAAAAGAGGCTCCGGGTTCAAGGTGGAAATAATAACCCGCATTCGGGGACTTTTTACCTCCTTCGCTGAAAGATGCGCCAAAGTTAGTCTTATAAGGCGCTTTATTATTGGAAAAACGAATGTCCCGGTTAATCCTAAAAATACATGATTTAGCCTTCAATTCCTTAAATGCGGGTTCAAACGAAGCGGATTGCATCAATAGCTGATCAACAAAAACTTCAAAATCCTGTTTGGCCCGTTCGTAGTCTTTCCGGTTTTGATCCATCCACTCTTTCTGATTGTGCTCTTTCAGTTTTTTCAAGAATTTGATTGTTTCCGCTGCTATCATAATGATTTCAATTTTTATATTTCTCTTAAAATTATTCCTTAATATGCCTGTATAACGAACAGAGTCCCGGATATTACCGGGTTTCCAACAAGAATAACCATAAGCAAAGATAAAAAGATAAGCGATATTTATCCCTGGAAATACGATGCAAAAAGGGCCACTGATAAATCAATGACCCTTTTTTTCTACCCGGCTCTTTAAAAGGAGCAGGTTAAGCACAATAAGAAACTTAGTGTTTCATTAATGTCAATTTACGGATGATATACTCCCCTCCGGCATCAAACCGGATAAAGTACATGCCCTGGGCAAATTCATCCAGATCCATCTCCAGTATGCTTCCGTTTTTCACAGAGGCTGCATCTTTGACTTTCAGTACCTGGCCACTGATATTCACCAATGTCACCTGCACCTTTTGTTGTGCCGCACCAAAGTATTGCAGCGATACCTTTCCACCAGTAGGATTAGGATATAATTTCAGATCCCTTATTGCAGTTTGCATCGGGGTAATACCTACTTTACTGTCTTTATGGAACAGCACCACATAATCTTCCGTTTCTCCTGAAAAATAAGGGCCGCAACCTTCATCGGAAGGATCGTTGTCCTCAAGATCATTATTCAGGATCAGCCGCATTCCTGTCTTCACTTCGGTCACCACATCAGAAGGAATTTTGATGCTGGTAGCCGGGTTCCATATAGAAGCTGTAGTAAACCCGGTCCAGACCAGCTCATCCGCATCATACTCCAGGTTATTATTGTAATCTATAAACAAGGTAACCTTGGCATCCGCATGATTCGAGCCCCTTAATATATGGCTTAATGAAACGTCATAGGTACTGTCTGCATAAAACACAAGTGTCGTATCCGTATATTCCGTCCGGCCATTAACAGCCGTTGCGTTATTCAGATGCGCACCAGGTCCGCCAAACAGGTAAGCACCTATCTTAAATTGACCTACATCACTTGTATCCAGGGCATTGCCTGTCGCAATATTGTAACAGTAGCATTGATAAGCTTCTTTTTGACCTGCCTGAACCACATTAGAATAAGCTGTGTCTTTACTATTACCACATATCACACGTAAACGGAAAGACGATGGTTCCGTAAAAGTGTAAGAAAGGGTATCCTTTCCTTCCGAGTTGACAATAGTGGACCAGGTGCTTCCATTAGTAGAATATTGCCAATCCCAGCTAATCGTAGGCAGGCCGGATCCATGAGTAGTGTTGATCAGTTCCAGATCATAACCCGCACACATCAGGGTATCACTGATGACAGTCGTACCTGCTTCCGGGGCTTCCGTACATGGATAACGTTCAATGCTCACTAAATAGTCTTCTGTTTCCCCGTCACCATATACACCGCAAGGAACAGGTCCCATATTCCAATGCTGGATCAGGGTACCGCCGCCGCCCATAAGGATCACCCGCATACCGGTCAAACCTACTTTGGCAGCACTGGGAACTTCGAAGGAATAAGTATCCCAGGGCACACCAGAACCCTGAGTAGGCCTTTCATCTGTATTCTTATTGCGGTCGATCCAGATACGTTCCGTCAGGGTGTCGTAAACCCCATCCTGGTTATAATCGATATAAGCGGTCCATTTAATGGGTTTAGAGCCTACTGTTGAGCTATGGATGCTGTGAATAATAAATTTGTAGGCACTATCCAGGTATAACCTGGCAGGGGCTACCGTGGTCCTGAAGTCCGAATAAGGCCTGAAGTCAGGACTAGGATAACTATAATGATTTTTATAATCACCGTTTTTCAGCAAGGTATCCTTCCCGGATGGAGTCACAATAGTCACATTACCTATATTCTTTCCAAAATGAACTGCACTGAAATTATTATTCAGCGTCACCTCACTATTAAACCCGGATTCGCAATAGCAGTAATAAAAAGGAGCAGGCTGGACCAGGCGAACTGCAGAAGTGTCTGATTTCTCAGCGCCCGGGCAGGTCACCACAGCGCGGAACCAGGTAGGCGCTTGTATCTGCGTCCTGTAAACATTGCTATTTGTTCCCGGCATATTGATCCAGGGACCTGCAGCAGATGTTGCTCTTTGCCATTGGTAGGTTATGCCTCCCCCCTGAGTGCTTCCCGACAATTTCAGGAAGAAATCAGTATCCAGACAAGGGCTTATGGAATCAATCGTACCGGCAACGGGATTACCATTGCAGGCAGGCAACACCCTTACGTAATCCAATCCCATATCTTTATAGCCACTTATACTTACGGCTTCAAACCGCAGTACAGTTGTAGCAGAAACACTGGTAAAGCTTAAAGATTTAATTTCCCATTTGCTAAAGCCGGGTCCCTGGAACTTCTCCAATAAAGTGAAGTTCTGTCCCCCGTCTGTAGATAGATAAACATTCAAATAGTCATATCCATTAGGGGCCGGATTAGGATTATTCCCGGTGGCCGGTATATCTTTAGTCAGGTTCAAGGCAAAACTTAATTCCTTATCCCCCGTTTGTTTACTGCAATCAATGAAGAGATCCAGTTTCCCGATCTTACCTATATTGCCTACGGTATGAAAACGGGCGCTGTGATCGCCTTCAAAAGCGGCAGGTTCATATTTACCTCTAGAAGCATGCCAATCATCAAATACATATATATTACCAGGCGCCCATACCGTGCTGAATCCCCATGCATCATTGGCATCATCATTCCTCCGCCATGAGCTCATCCCTGTTGCCGGCGTGTTTACCCAGTTTTTTGAAGGGATCTCATTAATCGTGTCGCATCGTTTGGTCCATTGTTCAAAAGTTTCCGTAAAAGGAATGCTTGCATATACCGGTGATTCTAAATTCACTTTAACGGCAGCCGTAGTTTGTGAACTGTTCCCGTTCACACAAGTAACCTTCAAACGGTAATGCATAGGAGAAAATAAAACCGGTGTTTGCAAAATCGGTGTCGTCGCTCCGCTTCCCCCGGTTACATTGGCCCATCCGGAAGTGCCGTTGGCCGATTGTTCCCATTGGTAAACGATACCACCGCCCTGACTGGCCCCTGTGGCGCTCAATGTAGTTTCCGTTCCGGGACAGATATTCACTGAGGATGGAGTTACAGTACCTGCCAGAACACTGCCGGAGCAAGGCCCTACAAGGTACACGCTATCCACTGCTAGATCAGACTGATCCCGGGCGCCCACAGCAGTCTGGGTTCTGCCGGAAAAACGGATAATTGTTTTAGCCGCGTCAGATAAAATAGGTACTGTTTTTAATCCCCAGGCATCCTGGGTAGTAAAGGCGCTCAGCGGTTCAAAAGTCTGTCCTCCATCTTTGGACATGGAAACGGTAAGTACATCATTACCTGCAGGATAAGACTCCCCTCTGGGATCGGACTCGTTCACATAATAAAAATACAACAATTTTTCACCGGCAGGAGCGCTGCAATTCACATGCAGGTCCATATGTCCCAGATAGTTTGTAGCAGTTTTAAAAGAAGAACCAAACCTGGCACAATCCTTTCCATTAGGCGGCGCAGGAATTTTCGTTTCTTTTCCTCCGTAGGCACTCAAAGCCTTCCAGATATGCGGACCAGAAGTGGGGGAAGTGGTCCAGCTTGAACCCGCTATATCTCCCGTACCACAACCATTAGTCCAGGGTTTTTCAAAATCTTCAAAGTAAGGCAAGCTGGCATATACCGCATCATGCCCGCCGGCAACCCTTATCCGTACCGGGACAGCTGTATAGACAGTGGTAGCCGCACAGGTTACTTTTAACCTGTATTGAGCATCTGCGGGTGTAGCTGTAGTCACCCGGAAACGGTACCAGGTATTGGTAGCGCCGGCTATATCACTCCAGCTTCCGGAACTATTGACCTGCCATTGGTAGGCGATAGCATCTGCAAAGGAATATCCCCCGGCGATCAGCGTAGCATCCGCACCGAGGCATAGCGTCTGCTCTCCCGGAGTTATGGTTCCGGCGGTGAGGGTACCGGGACAGGCGTTGCCACTGGCAGGTGTATGCAATACCTGGATCTCTCTCAGGCTGGCTGCCTGCCCCTTACCACCAGCTCTTACATTAGTAAAACGCAGCTTTAACGCGGTGACTGCAGGAAAGGTAATAGAATCCTCAGGCGCATTACTTGAATTAGCATAGGTGGTTAATGTCTGATAGCCGCTGCCGTTATCATATTCAATGGTACAACCAGCCATTGCAGCTGCGGCGTTATAAATTTTAATCCTGTTAAAGGTCTGCCTTTCCGACCATGTATATTCCAGGTTACCCCCAGGGGCGATGGTACCCGCAAAGGCCGTTCCCGGGAACACTCCTACATAACCATCATTGATCGCCCAGCAAGGACCATTACTACCGGTACCATCCCCGGCCTGCCCACTGTTAGGCGCAGCCGTGGTCGCTGCAGGCGCAATATTATACTGCTGGGCATTACTATATAATGCACCGCATAACGGTATCAATAGTAATGCAGACCTAAGCCTTCTTTTTAAACGTAAGTGTACTTTCATAACCTGATTTTTATATAATTGAAAATTGCAAATTTTATTCCTATTCATGTTCATGCTTCCCAGAGTTTAAGAATGATTAAGATGTACTATACAACATAAATATTTACATTATCTGATCAAGGTAACATCGCCTTTAAAACTTTTCGTATGCCCGTCCGGATAGGCTATTTCCACATGGTAAAAGTAAGTGCCCATATCTCCGGGGCGTTCCTTCCAGCTTCCATCCCAGCCCTCTGAATTACCCATCGGAGCATTATAGACTTCCTGTCCGTAGCGATTAAATACACGGAACTGGACTATTTTCTGAAAGGTTAAATTCTCTACCCTGAACCGGTCATTAACGCCATCTCCATTCGGGGAAAAAGCAGATGGAATCAACAGATCTCCCCGGTAATCCACACGTATCCAAACTGAATCTGAGCTCCTGCACAGCCCGGAGGTGGAACCTGTAACTACATAAAGCGTATTTTGCTTCGGTGTTGCCAATGGATTAGCTATGGCCGGATTATCCAGGTAAAGTGCAGGGCTCCACAGGTATCGCTCTGCGCCAGAGGCTACAAGTTGCACGCTTTGCCCATACTTTATAGTCGTATCATTGTTGAGAATCTTTACATTAGAAGCCTCCATGACCCCTACCGTCAGCTGAAAAGTATCGGCACATCTTAAACTATCACTCATCACGAGGGTGTAAGACGTACGCTCAACGGGTGTGGCATTAGCTGTCGGACAGTCATCGCAATCAAGACTAAGAGCGGGGCCGAAATTGTTTTCATACCAGTGGTAATAATACCCCCCGGAGGTACGAAGGATTGCAGTATCTCCAATGCATATTACGGTATCCAGTGGCGATACCTTAAAGTCTCTGGTGGAAATATAGACATCCACAGAGTCCCGTAGCAAACATCCGCTACGCCCGTAGCTATAAACATAATGTTTGGTACGCTCCTCTATCTGAACTGCAGGCGTTCTGGAGGCTGTATCGGATAGATAGTTCCCCATAATTCGTTCCCAGGCATATTTAAATGCTGCATCAGGCGCCCGGTGGTAGCGGAATAACATCCGGGGAAGTTCATTCACCGAATTTGGCCCCGCACTCCCTACGCCACCGCCGCAAACACTATTGCCCGTTGCATTACTGGTATATACACAACTACTGTACACTGTTGGATAGACGTCGGTAAACAGGGCAACATTACCCGTGCGCTTTGTAAAGCATATCTCTACAATAAGGTTCTGAGTAGTGTCCCAGTTGTACCAGGCCTCAAAATTAAAGTCTATTCTTCCCGAAGCAGGAATGTTCTGCGCATTGGAAGCATAGACAGGGATAGAGCCTTGTTCGAATGCGTTGACATCCAATGAAGTGAGCGGGGTGCATTTTAAATGAATTCTAAAATCGTTGAATGTCGCTCCTGCTCCATTTCCTGAAGCATACAACGTCATCCCGGTT
>CAZFKK010000116.1:7138-8580 GCA_964519735.1 uncultured Taibaiella sp. | reverse complement strand
GGAGGTGCCCGCCTGTAATGCCTTGCCATCCTGCATCAAAGCCTCAATACAATAAGTATCTTCTGCACCGGCAAATCGCTCATTAGCCGATTTGACCCCTTTGATCACAGGCATAGCCATATATTCTTCTGCAAAAGTGGCATAAACTTCCAGCATTTTTTTTGTTTCCGCTTCTGCTTCTTCTCTGGTAGCATGAGCCGTATGCCCTTCCTGCCATAAAAACTCGGCAGTGCGCAAGAATAAACGGGTACGCATTTCCCAACGGACCACATTGGCCCATTGATTGATCAGGATAGGCAAATCACGGTAAGATTGTATCCAGCCTTTATATGTATTCCAGATGATGGCTTCTGAAGTCGGCCTTACCACTAATTCCTCTTCCAGCTTCGCCTCCGGGTCCACAATCAATTTCCCTTTATGATCAGGATCTGTCTTCAACCGGTAGTGGGTGACTACGGCACATTCCTTGGCAAAACCTTCTGCATTTTTTTCCTCTGCCTCAAAAAGACTTTTAGGTACAAATAAAGGAAAATAGGCATTCTGATGTCCTGTTTCTTTGAACATCCGGTCCAGCACATCCCGCATATTTTCCCATAAGCCATAGCCATATGGCTTAATCACCATACAGCCACGCACTGCTGAATAATCTGCTAATTCGCCCTTCAAAACCAGATCGTTATACCATTGAGCATAGTCTGATGCCCTGCTTGTAATTTCTTTACTCATGAATTAAACCTTAGGAACTGGTTAATGTCTAATAATTAAGTTAATAATAATGCCTTTTTGCAGCAAAAGTAGTATTTTTGGTAGCATTGCCGGCAATAACGGCATAATTAAGAGCAGGTTTATTTTCAAACATTTGTAGAATTTCAAATTATTCATATATGAAACGTTTATTTTCAGCTGGCTTAGCTTTGGCACTGTTATCCGCAAATGCCGTTATCGCACAGAACAATAACAGTTATGTGGACGATGTTTACTATACCGGCTCACAAGCGCAACAGGATGCTAAAAAAGAGGCCAAGAAGCAGAAAAAACAGCAGCAGGAAGAGGCAGAATATTATAATAGTTCTGAATACGATAACGACTATGCCGCCCAGGACCAAAATGATACCTATATAGACTATGATGATGATTCTTACGCCAGTCGTATGAACCGCTTTTACTATCCCATGGCCGGAGTAGGTTATTGGGGCAGTATGTACCGGCCTTTCTGGAATGATCCGTTTATGGCTAATCCTTATTACGGGTGGGGAGGATGGTACACGCCAGGCTTCTCGGTAAATATGGGCTGGGGCGGTGGCCCTTACTGGACCAATAGCTGGGGAATGAATACCTGGTATGGGTATGGTGGATTTTATCCAAGTTATGGCTGGGGAGGAATGGGATTCGGCTACCAAGCCGGCTTTTGGAATGGCTATTATGCTGGTCTATATAACCAT
>CAZFKK010000116.1:0-7128 GCA_964519735.1 uncultured Taibaiella sp. | reverse complement strand
AACCATAATCACTACAATCCTTATCGCCCGGTTAACTACGGTCCAAGAGGCAACAGAAATGGCAATATAGGCAGCACGGGCTCCTATGGTAGAAACTCCGGTATTATGCCGGCCCAGAGAGGCAACCGTAACCCCGAAATGGGAGCGATAAACAGGAATTCCGGTATAGAGAGAAATAATACCGGAAGAGCAGGAATAGGCGTAGCGGAAAGAAGAGATAACAGCTTACAGAATAACCAGCAACGCGGGGTAAGTCCTCGACAAAATAACAGCAACCCGGTGATCAGGCTGGATGAAGGCAGTACTTCAGGCAGATCCGGGGTGCAAGGCAACCGCTCTATTAATAATGTAAACCGGAATACGACCATCATCCAGCAGGATGGTCAACGCCGTAGCAATAATGGCTTGTTTAACAGGAGCAATAGCGCGGAGCGCATCAATAGTCAACCGGCCCGTAATTACAATGTAGAACGCAGTCAGCCTACACGTAATTACAGCCAGCCCAGCGCACCTGCAAGAAATTACAGCAGTCCTGCGCCAAGCAGAAGCAGTGGCGGTAGTTTTGGTGGCGGAAGTGGCGGAAGGTCAGGTGGTGGCGGTGGACGCAGGTAAATAACAGAATCTGAATAGATTACCCTAAAAGAAATGCCATGCGTCTGCGCATGGCATTTCTTTTAGGGAGTCTCGAGTCAAAATGAATGAAACAACGCAAGAAAGCCTTCCGGTCTATGAATAGTTATGGAACCCGAAGTTTATCCACATTCCTGTGGAAACAAAAAACGGAATTTTATGAGTAGGGATGTTATCTTCGTTTTCCCTCACAACAACAATATTTTCATAATTTGAAACATTCTTCCTATGAGTAACGCTAAGTCAACAAAAAATAGCGGGTTAACTTTCCGTCGGCAATATACCCAGGAAGGCGTCAGTGTATATGACCTCTTTAAGTATGACTACCGCACTTCTGTGATCCGCAATCCTAATGGGGAAAAAGTCTTTGAGATGACCGATGTGGAAGTTCCCGCCCATTGGTCTCAGATCGCCACCGATATATTAGCACAAAAATACTTCCGTAAAGCAGGCGTGCCGCAAAAAGACGGGAGCCTGGGCCGGGAAACCTCCATCAAACAAGTAGCGCATCGCTTAGCCGACTGCTGGCGTACCTGGGGCTTTAAATATGGTTATTTTGCCTCAGAATCGGATGCAGGAGTCTTTTACGATGAACTGGTATTCAGTATTCTTCAGCAAAGCTGTGCTCCCAACTCTCCCCAATGGTTCAATACAGGTCTATACAACAGTTATGGCATTGACGGAAAAGCCCAGGGGCACTTTTATGTAGATCCGAAAAGCGGCCAACTGGAGCGCTCCACAAATGCCTATGAAAGGCCTCAGCCCCATGCCTGTTTTATCCTGAGCGTGGATGATGACCTGGTCAATGAAGGGGGCATCATGGATCTATGGACCCGGGAAGCCCGCATTTTTAAATATGGATCCGGTGTAGGTACTAATTATTCCAATATACGGGCGGAAGGAGAACAACTTAGCGGCGGAGGCACTTCCAGCGGATTAATGAGTTTCCTTAAGATAGGAGACCGGGCTGCAGGCGCCATCAAAAGCGGAGGCACCACCCGTCGGGCAGCCAAAATGGTTTGCCTCGACATCGACCATCCTGAAGTCATCAATTTCATAGACTGGAAAGTAGAAGAAGAGAAGAAAGTAGCCGCTTTAATCGCTGCAGGTTATGCAGCCGATTATGAAGGAGAAGCTTACCGCACCGTTTCCGGCCAGAATTCCAATAACTCTGTTCGCGTACCCAATGAATTCTTCCGTCGCCTGGTGAATAATGAACAGTGGGACCTGACGGCCCGTACCGACGGACGTTCTATGCGTAGCCTCCCGGCACGGGAGCTCTGGGAAAAGATAGCCTATGCTGCCTGGCGTTGTGCTGACCCGGGAACCCAATACGACACTACGATTAACGAATGGCATACCTGCCCTGAAGGTGGCGCTATCCGCGCTTCCAATCCCTGCAGTGAATACATGTTCCTGGACAATACTGCCTGCAACCTGGCTTCCCTGAACCTGCGTCGTTTCTTCAATGAAGAAGACAGCTCCTTTGATGTAGCAGGTTTCGAATATATGGTGCGTTTATGGACTGTTGTCCTGGAGATATCCGTACTCATGGCCCAGTTCCCATCCCCTGAAGTAGCACAATTAAGTTATGACTACCGTACCTTGGGGCTCGGCTACGCCAATCTAGGATCTATGCTTATGGTAAGCGGCATTGCCTATGATAGTGAAGATGCCCGCGCTATAGCAGGAGCCATTACCGCGATCATGAATGGGGTAGCCTATAAAACCTCGGCTGAAATGGCGGCACAACTGGGTGCCTTCCCCCGGTATAAGGAAAACAAAAAACATATGCTGCGTGTGATGCGCAACCATCGTGCTGCAGCTTATGATGCTACTGAGGCTTATGAAAACCTGGAAATTAAACCTATGGGTATCAATGCCCGGTACTGCCCGGATTACCTCCTTAAGGCTGCAACCAGGGCCTGGGATGAAGCCGTTCAGATGGGAGAACAATATGGCTATCGCAATGCACAAGCTACAGTGATCGCGCCAACAGGCACTATCGGGTTAGTTATGGATTGCGATACTACCGGGGTAGAGCCCGACTTTGCCCTGGTCAAATTCAAAAAACTATCAGGAGGTGGTTATTTCAAAATCATCAACCAGAGCATCCCAAGTGCTTTGAGAAAATTAGGCTATAAAGATAATGAGGTAGATGCTATAGTTAAGTATGCCAAAGGACATGGCACATTTGCAGGTGCTCCTTTTATCAACCATCAATCCCTTAGCGAAAAAGGATTTATTGCAGAAGAGTTGAAAAAGCTGGATGTTGCTGTAGAAAGCGCATTTGAAATAGGCTTCGTCTTCAATGCTTATAATCTTGGGGAAGAATGTCTCAACAGGCTGGGCTTTAAAGCAGAAGAATATTATGCTCCCGATTTTAATCTGTTAGAAGCATTAGGTTTTAATGAAGACGAAATAGACGCTGCCAACGATTATGTTTGCGGTACGATGATGGTAGAAGGTGCTCCGTTCCTGAAAGAAGAACACCTTCCTATATTTGACTGTGCCAATAAATGTGGTAAAAAAGGAGAACGTTTCATTCATGCCCATGGGCACATCCGTATGATGGCCGCTACCCAGCCTTTCATCAGCGGTGCTATATCCAAAACAATTAACCTGCCCAATGAAGCTACGATAGAAGAAATAAAGGATTGTTATTTCCTGAGCTGGGAATTAGGTCTTAAAGCCTGTGCCTTATACCGAGATGGCTCCAAGCTCAGCCAGCCGCTAAGCAATAAGTCGGATAAGAAAAAGAAAGAAGATAACAGCATTGTCGAAGAGCAGCCCCTGCCTACTGAAAACATTATCGTGGACTGGAGTAAACTTACCATCGAAGAACTGCTGGAGGAAGTTAACAAAAGAGTGCAGGAGAGCCCGGATACCCAGTTAAAACGCCAGCTATCCCGGATAGTAGAACGAAAAACGTTGCCGGCAAAGCGCAGAGGGTATACCCATAAGGCTAAAGTAGGAGGGCAACCGATGTTCCTTCGTACCGGAGAATATGATGATGGCACTAACGGAGAAATATTTATTGATATGGCTAAGGAAGGCGCCACAATGCGCAGCTTACTGAACAGCTTTGCCATAGCAGTATCTGTAGGCTTGCAATATGGTGTTCCCCTGGAAGAATATGTGGATAAATTCACCTTTACGCGTTTCGAACCCAGCGGTATCGTAGAGCATCCTAATATTAAAACGGCAACCTCTGTTCTCGATTTTGTCTTTCGCCTGCTGGCTTATGAGTACCTGGACAGGGATGACCTGGTGCATGTACAGGATCCTGAACGTAAGGTAAAAACAGCCATAGAACCACAGCAGCAATTATCTCAGATACGCATCACAGCGCCCAGACCTGTCGTGCCTATTAAACAAAAATCAGTAGCCCCTCAACCCGCCATGATGGATGCCAGCACAAGAAAATTGATGGGAACCAGCGCAGATGCTCCCGCCTGCAGGAATTGCGGCAATATTACCTTACGAAACGGCACTTGTTATATGTGCCCGAATTGTGGTACAACTACGGGTTGCAGTTAATCTATTATTTATTGCTACCCCGAAAAAGGTCGGACTTTAGGGTCTGACCTTTTTTTATAATCCTATTGACCCTGCCAGGCAGGGGAGGCGGGGCTTTTCTACAGATGCGTAGACAATAGTTAAATCCAGATAAGCAACTGCGTCCTTTGAATATCTATCTTCCCTTGAAAATAAAGAATACGCCTGTAACAGGGATCAACCCTTTAATGCCTGGGTGACTATATAAATCAACAACCCCACCAGGCCGCCCACCAGTGTACCATTGACGCGGATAAATTGCAGGTCCTTACCTACTTCCAATTCCAGCTTATCACTCAGGTCACGTCCCTTCCAGTTGCCTACGGTTTGGCTGATCAGGTTAGCGACTTCATGCCGGTGCCGCATGATCAATTTGAAAGCCTGCACTCTTATAAAGCGATCTATCTGTTGTTGCCGGTCTTCTTCAGTCATCAGGGACATGCCCATATCCCCGATGGTCTTATCCAGGTAAGCCTGAATAGCAGATTCCTTATGATTCAGATCCTGCATCAGCTGCTGCTTCAGGTATTGCCATAGCATACCAGCATATTCATGAAGATGCTGTTCCGACAAAAGGCTCTGTTGCAAGGCCGCAAGGTCCCGTGCCCATTTTTCTTCCCTTTTAAGGCTTTCTGCAAAATCCTTCAATTTGCCGGTAATGATTTTACGCTGAGGGTGCTCCGTTTGCACTGCTAATTCATGAAAATAAGTGATAGCCCCTTTTGTAATCTTGCCGGCAATCATATTATCCACAAATCCAGGAATCAGGAAATGGCTTTCTTCTTTCACTTTTTCTTTGACCATAGCTGCATTTTCCCTGATGAAACCCCCGATCCCCTTGGCCATCATTGATATCCATTCTTCATGCATGCCTTGTGCCACGATGCTACCCAGTGCGCTGCCTGCCAGTTGATTCCAGGCTATTTTATCCATAAGCCCCGATACCTGGCGGCCGATGATCCGCTGCATGGCCGCATCATCCATTTGCCCCACCGCATCCTTTACCATACCGCATAAAGACTGAATAATTATATCCCTGTTTCTGGACAACTCCAGCCAGCCTCCCAGCCTTGCAGCCACATGTAGCTGCTCCAGCCGGGGCCGGATAATTGTCGCTGTCAGGAAATTATCCGTAACAAACTGGCCCAGGTTGGCCCCGATACGCGATTTGCTATTTTCAATGATATTGGTATGAGGAATGGGTATTCCTAAAGGATGCCGGAATAAGGCTACCACCGCAAACCAATCGGCCAGGGCTCCGATCATAGCGGCTTCCGAAAAAGCCCTTACATAACCGACTCCCTGCCAGGATATAGCCAACATATGGGTACCTATATAAATCAGGACCATTATCAAAAGCAAAGAGGTCGCAAAGAGCTGGTAATTTCTTAATTGAGCAGCTTTATTATCTTTCATAACCTGGGGCAGATTTAAATAAATGGCTATCGCTACAATAAAGATAAAGCTTCTTTATTGATTTATACCCTGGCAAATTGATAACAGCTTCATTATTTATGGCGTAACTTACTTTTCTTATAACCATAGCAGAAGTAAACCACAAGGCCTATGGCCAGCCATACCAGGAAACGCAACCAGTTCGAAGCCTGCTCTTGCGCCATCAGGTAAAGACAACTGGTTAGGCCTAAAACAGGGATCAACGAAAACCGCCTGAGGTAGGTATAAACCGCTACGACAACTGCTACCCCCCAAAACAGTAACATGGGGAATTGTTCCCGGGAAAAAAGATTGAGAAAATGATCCGGAGCCTTAAGGGCAGTCCAGGTTAAAGCAACAAACAGCAGGAGCGGATAAATATATTGTCCGTTCACATAGGGCACCCGGAATTTACCGGCCGGCCGGTCCTTCTGCTGCTGCAAAACCAAGACCCCGCCGCAAACCAGTACAAAAGCAAACAAAGTACCAATGCTGGTAAGCGCCAGCACTACTTCCAGGTTCAGGAACAGAGCGGGCACTGCAACCACAAAGCCGGTTAAAATAGTGGCAAAGGAAGGCGTACCGTATCGCGGATGAATGCGTGAAAATATTTTGGGCAGCAACCCATCCCGGCTCATACTCATCCATATCCGGGGCTGGCCCATCTGGAACACCAACAATACCCCCGCTGTAGCAATAATGGCACTGGCCGCTACAATACCCGATACCAGCTTAAGGCCACGCTCATCAAATACCATAGCTAAAGGATCGCCTACATTAAGCTGGGTATAATGAACCATACCCGTTAACACCAGTGCCAGCAAAACATATAAAACAGTACAGATAATCAGCGAATAAATCATACCCCGTGGAAGATCTCTTTGAGGATCTTTACATTCCTCCGCAGTGGTGGAAATAGCATCGAAACCGATATAGGCAAAAAAGACAGCCGAAACGCCCTTTAAGATCCCGCCCAAGCCTGTCGGCGTAAATGGCGACCAATTCTCGGGATTGATATAAAAGGCACCGATCACGATCACCAGGAAAATAACCGCCAGTTTCAGGCCCACCATTAAATTACTAAGCGACTTCGACTCCCTGATCCCCCGGAACACTACATAAGTGATCAAGGCTACGATCAATAAAGCCGGCAAATCCATAATGACCCTCAAGCCTCCTATCTGCGGTGCCCGGGACCAGGCCAGATACCGGGACCGCTCCCCTTCGGGAACAGCAGAAAGGTCAATGCCCTGCCCCAACAACGCCTTGACCTGCTCAAAACCCAAATGGGCAGAAACATAGTCCATAGTCAGCCAGTCCGGTATATGAAAGCCCGCCTTCCCCATGAGATGGGTAAAATAATCGCTCCAGGAGATGGCTACAGCAATATTGCCTATAGAATATTCCATCAACAGGTCCCATCCTATGATCCAGGCGAACAACTCGCCAAAGGCCACATAAGAATAGGTATATGCACTGCCAGAAACCGGCACCATAGAGGCGAAT
>CAZFKK010000115.1:308-8676 GCA_964519735.1 uncultured Taibaiella sp. | reverse complement strand
AGTATTTCCGGCATCAGGTTTTGAGCAGTTTTACGCAGCTCCTGGATCGTTTCTTCAAATTGCAATATATTTTCATCAAACTTGTCCCTCTGTTTAATACTATCCGACAATGCGGAAAAATTCATTTTGACTGCAGACAGCTGACTGATAAATCCGTCATGCAGTTCCCGGGCAAACCTTGTCCGTTCTTTCTCCTCGCCCTTCATGACCGCTTTCAGGCGAATTATTTCCTGCTCTTTGCTTAAGGATACTATTTTCTCTTCTTGCAGCCGTCGTTTATGCTTGTTGCTTCTATATAAAGAAACAAACAAGATGATCAGCAACAGGACACTTAGCGAAACCATACCCAGCCAGGTGTTCTTTTCTTTGATTTTATTTTTTTGACTGGCTATTT
This sequence comes from uncultured Taibaiella sp., assembly GCA_964519735.1. GTDB lineage: Bacteria > Bacteroidota > Bacteroidia > Chitinophagales > Chitinophagaceae > Taibaiella. The sequence continues at coordinate 8,282 of CAZFKK010000115.1, read as the reverse complement.
GTAATTTGTTTTGAATAATCTCCTTATCCTTTTCTGAAGTTTGTAAGGCGATATCGAGAAGGTTTATGGTTTGTACTTTGTCTTTACTGATCTGGCTATCCGCAATTTTGCGTGCCATTTGTAAATGTTCGTATGCTTTGGCTATGTTGCCTTTCGCTTTATATATTTCGGACAGCGTAAGATGCGGAGAGATGGAATTATATTTTAAATTCAGGGCAGCTGCCTTATCCATAGCCGGCAACAGCACTTTAAGCGCAAGATCATATTGCTCCTGGTGATAATAGGCCTGGGCTAAATTATAAGCTGCAGCTACTTTTGATTCCCCTGTTACCCTACCCGTATCTTTTTCAGCTAAAGCGGTTTCCAGAGTGGGAATCGCTTTTTCAAACCATCCCTTTTGCAACAAAACCGCCGCGATTTTTAAATTAAAACCGGATATATAGGCATTATTATTTTCCTTTATAGCAATTTGCCTGCCTTTTATAAGAACAAGGTGAGCACTATCAGGTTCTTGTTTATTAAGATAAATGGAACCTTTATTTAATAATATACTTAATAGTTGATATTTATTTTTATCTTTTTCTGAGAGTTGCTCCGCTTTCCGGATATAGGTTAAAGCTTGCTGATAATAACCTAACTGCAACCAGCAGATACTCAGGTACTGATATGCATCTATTAATGGACTTACACTGCTCGATTCGGGATTAATACGCCGATCACCAGCCTGGTTATAGATGTCAATGACCTTATAACAACTTATCGCGGCGCTATCGTACAATCCCAGGGGGAAATAGGCGCCGAACAGGGCATTATAGGTGGCGGCAAGATAAAACTCCTTATTATAGCGTTGCTTATTTATAAAAGAAAGGGCCTGTTTGTACAGGATAATACTTTCATGGTAATGTCCCAGGTTCCTCTGACCTGTGGCCATTAATCCCAGTGCTCTTCCTGCACCTTCATTAAAGCCATTTTGTATACTTTTATTAAAAGCAGTACGGGCTAACGTGATCATACTGTCCGGGTAAGCGTGTTGCAGCGAAAAAGCTTTATGAAGCAATTGCTCGATGCTCAGGGAGTCGGAAGGACTCATGCCTGATCGAATAGGAACAGGAGCATCCTGGGCAAATAAAAGAACAGGTGCAGCAAGGAAGCACAAAACAAGTATAAAACCGACCTTAAAATTGCTCTTTTCTGATTTCACCCATAGCTCCACCAGTTTAAAATTGGTAATCAGCAAATTTAAATATTTTATAATAAATCTCAAAAGGATTTGCGGACAGGTATCGGATACTAAAAGTAAGTAGTTATACTTAATTAAGAATTTGAGTTATTCTACTCTTATCTACACCGGTTATTCAAGATAACTTTGCTTTGATGTTTTTCATGATGCTCCATTCATGCTTCGGCCTGTAATTATAAAAAAATAAGGGCGAAAAATAGAGGGAAGTGAATACCCGGCAACTATTTTAGTCCAACCCTGAGAAATATTAAAAATTTTATTCAACAACAAAAATAATATTATGAAACAATCACTGCTATTTTTAGGCGGCTTTTTATTACAATTAAACGCTTTATTTGCACAATACGAGAATGTGTGGGCTTTTGGAAAAAATGCGGGCCTTGATTTTAACAGCGGAGTACCGGTGGCGATTAAAACCGGGCTGGACGGAGGGAATTTTCTAGAAGCCTGTGCTTCCGTATGTGGAGAAAACGGGCGATTATTATTTTATACTGATGGCTCCAGAATATGGGACAGTACCCATACCTTAATGCCCAACGGCACTGACATCACAGGAATTGTAAGTACGTTTAGCGCCACCGGAAGTACCTCTCAGGGTGCCTTAATCATACCCGCTCCGGACAGCACGGGCAAATACTACCTTTTTTCATTAGCCGATTATCAGAAAAATGGAAAATTATATTATAGCATCATAGATATGAGCCTTAATGGCGGACTGGGTGATGTAGCTCCCGGTCGAAAAGGTATTTATCTGGATTCGGTACTAACCGAAAAGATGACGGCGGTGGTTGGCGACAGGTGCAATATCTGGCTATTGGTCAATTCCAGGGCATCAGAGATAAAAGCATATGACATCTCTGCTTCTGGTATTAATCTTACTCCCGTAGTTTCACAAGGGGCGGGCCTGGGTTCCGGGTTGAGCCTTGAACCTGCCGGCGGAATTGCGGTGTCTCCGGACAGAAAGAAGTTTGCCGCAACAAAAATGGGAAATGTAAGTAGCCCGGTAACCGTGGAACTTTATGATTTTGATCCGGCCACAGGTATTGTTTCTAATCCCGTACCCCTTATTTTTTCAATTCCTGCTTTTAGTGTATGTTTCTCTCCCGATAATTCCAAACTTTACGTTTCTACCACGAATCCCGCGAATATTTACCAGTTCGATCTAAGCTCCGGCGATACCGCTCTGATCCGTGCCAGCCAGACAACTATTGGTGCAGTACCATTTGCTACGCAATTAAAACTAGGCCCGGATAACAAAATTTATTTTTTCCAGGTTACCCCATCAGGTACATTAGGCCGCATTAATGTGCCTGATGCTGCAGGCACCGCATGTCAATACACGCTGAATGCAGTATCCATATTGACCGGCACAACAAAAGGATATGGATTTCCCAATACAGTGCCCGTACTTAAATATGGACAGATGGTCGGCAACAGCCATACCCTTACCGGTTGTGCCGGTGACAACATCGTATTGACTGCCGACTCTGTAACAGGATGGGATTATATATGGAATGATGGTTATACAGACACCGTACACACTATAAATGCCAGCGGCGTTCATTGGGTGCAATACCATATGCCTCCATGTGTCTTACATGTCGATACATTCATCATTGAGCTGGAAGAATTAGCCCCTGTAATTAGTGTTGACGAATTTGATTTAAGCACTACTTTACCTTATAGCAGTTACCAATGGTTCCTGAACGGCAACGGGATACCTGGCGCCGTAGACAGGATCTATTCCGTTACAGCGAACGGGGACTATACCGTAGTAGTCACTAATGAAAACGGTTGTACAGATACTTCTGATACCTACACCGTAAAAAATGTCACCGGTATCCAACCCACAATGATCGCACAGCAAATCAGGTTATACCCCAATCCTGTCCGGGACATAATTTATATTCAATCGCCCGTAAAATTAAATGCATTCATTACAAGTATAGAAGGCAAACAACTAAAAAAAATCCGGGATGCCAGAACGATTCCCGTATCAGAGTTGTCCCCGGGTCTTTACCTGATCCATATCACAGAAAATGACGGCAAGCTCCTGAAAGTAGAAAAGTTTGTAAAAGCACCGTAATGTTAATGTTCATCTATCAATATGCTTTATCCACTAACCATCAACCTAAAAAAGCTATTTCCATCCCTGTTATTGCTGTTGGGCATCAGCATTCTTCAAGCTGATGCCCGATATGAGGAGGTATGGATATTCGGAAAAAATGCAGGCATAAATATGGGTAGCGGAGATCCGGTAGCGATAAGGTCCGGTATTGATGGATTCGGCGAGAGCAATGCTTCTGTCTGTGATAAAGACGGGCAATTATTATTCTATACAGAAGGTTCTTACATTTGGGACCGCAAGGGCAACTTAATGCCCGGCGGAAGTGATCTTACAGGTTTGCCCTGGATGAATACCGTGAGCCCTACTTCGAGTACCTCACAGGGCGCTATAATAATCCCCATGCCTGACAGTCTTTATAAGTATTATGTCTTTTCCCTGACCTCCCAGGAAATGGGCGGCAATAGGGGAAGGCTTTACTATAGCATTGTAGATATGCGTCTGAATAACGGCCTGGGCGATGTGGTACCCGATAAAAGAAAAATACTCGTAGATTCAGGCCTGTCCGAGAGAATGACAGCAGTGGCTGGTGACCAGTGCAACATCTGGTTATTGGTATCCTCACCAAAAGCCGCAATCAGGGCCTATGAAATAACAACTGAAGGACTCAGCCTGCTGCCCGTTGAATCGGGAGCAGGCACAGGAGGCAATGGATTGTTAGCAGTTGGGAGTATGACAGTTTCCCCGGACAGAAAAAAACTGGCAGTTACCAAGATGAAAGAATCAGAGGCAATTGCAGGCAACTATGGGGCAACGTTGTATGATTTTGATCCTACTACCGGCCTGGTCAGTAACCCGGTACAACTGCTGTCTGATTCTGCTGCATATGGCATTTGCTTTTCCCCTGATAATTCTAAATTGTATGTGAATGCAAGTAAGGCCAACCTGGGCTCCAAAAATGTGTACCAATATCATATAGCTGTTCCCGGCATTATGGCTACGAAAACACATCTGGGGGTTACCTCCACTCCTTCACATTTAAAATTGGCCCCTGACCAAAAGATCTACTTTATCACAGATGGCGGCATTGGCATATCACCGGTTACGACAATGGGACGTATTGATGCTCCTAACCTGCAGGGTACGGCGTGTCAGTATAAAATCAATGCGCTTCAATTGCTTGCCGGAACCAGAGCCCAACTGGGACTACCCAATTCAGTACCCGTTTTTAACAGGGATTCTCTATATAATTCCTATGAAGAAATCGCTCCATGTTTTACGGGCCAGGTCCTGTTAAAAGCGTCAGCGACAGAAGGACGCGATTTTATATGGAATGATGGTACCACAGGCGATCAGCTCACTGTAAATAGCTCAGGAACCTACTGGGTCAGCTATAAGACACCCCCATGCAACTATCACGTGGATACCTTCAGGGTGACCCTGCGCAGCCCCATGCCCTCAACTGGTTTTGAAGGCTCCGGGTGCATCGGGGAGGCAAAGGGTAAGGTCTGGGTGATACCGGCAGAGGATGACGAAAATATTTATACTTATACCTGGTATGATTCCCTGAAAAACATTTTGAAACAAAGTGAACATGCTTCAGGTGATACCCTCTCCAGTCTCCTGCCCGGCAATTACATAGTGCATATGCACGGCAGCAATGGTTGTGATACTACGTTTAGTTTTAAGCTCATGGTCCCGGGCGAGGCATCTTTCAGGGCAGACAGTATCATCTGCTTATCAGATACCCTGCGTTTTAACAATACCTCTACCCCGGCGTATTTCACTTCATGGTATTGGGATTTTGGAGATGGCGCTACTGACAGGTCTCCTGATCCTGTACATGTTTACCACAAACCAGGAAGGTACGAAGTGATGCTTCTGGCACAAAATGAGGCATGTTCCGATACCGCCTATCACCACGTTACGATAGATCCTCAACTGAACGGCGCTTTTACCCTTGATGCGGATCATGCCTGTACAGGAATGCCTCTTGCCTTTACTATAGCAACAGACAGTACCCTGACCGGCTTATCCTGGGATTTTGGTGAGGGCAACAGTTGGAAAGCAGCGCCCGGACTTAGTTTCAAATATGTGTTTGACCAACCGGGGCTCCGAGCTATACACCTGACCACTCATTTCCGGGTTTGCCCCGATGCTCACTTTAGCGATACGATCCGCGTTTACCCGGTTCCAAAGGTGAATCTGGGTACCGATACGCTTCTTTGCCTGAATGGGCAGCCCATTGAATTACACAACAGGACTCAGAATGAACCTGGCATTTACCATAATTTATGGAACACCGGCGACAGTACCGGCAGCCTGAAAGTTACCCAACCGGGAGATTATAGCCTCACCGTTATCTCCGAACAGGGCTGTGCCGCTAAAGAGACCGTACAGGTGAAAAGAAACTGCTTTATAGATATACCTAACGCCTTTACACCGAATGAAGATGGTGTCAATGATCATTTCTTTCCGGGGCAATTGTTATCCCGGAATATAACCCGGTTCAGGATGCAGGTATGGAACCGTCAAGGCCAGGTCGTTTTCGAAACCCGGAATGCAGCCGGTCGTGGATGGGATGGCAAATTTAATGGAAAGGAACAGCCTGGAGCTGTTTATATCTATAGGATCGAAGTAATACTGGAAGACCGTACAACAGAACAATACCAGGGGGATATTACCTTATTAAGGTGATTGTATAGGTGCGCAAGCCATTTTCCCGGGGTACCTGAACCATCAATCAAACAATTCCATAATACCTGTAGCCATCACTTCAAACGCCCTGTTTGGATTTTCCACCGGTTGAGGTGCCGCCGCAGGGTCATCGATATCGGAAGATGCTTTCCGGACAAGAGTCCCGGCTACCACTACTGTTTTGCCTTTTAAGGATGCAGGGAGTACCTGCTTGCCTACAGGAAACCGAACGGTAACATCATTCAGGAAATCATTGGCAGTGCGTAGGAGCATAACCTGGTAGGCGCCTTCATTCTTCAGCTCAGCTACATAGCCTTTTAACTGAACCGCTTCCCGCTGCTCCGCTCCCTCCATGAATGCCGTGAGCTCATGGGGGGCAATAGGTTTCGCTACAGAAAATTCAGTACCATATAATGCCCGGGCAGCAGAAGCGGATTGCGCCGGGGTATCCTCAGCCTGCACCATCGCCAGGAATAATAATGCTAAAAGAAATATATTTTTCATGTCACCAACATTTTAGGTATTCCGAAGTAATTTGTTGTCCTCTAAGTTTCATTTAAAAAACAGGTGAGGCTACCCGCTATTTTTTACGGAAATCCCCTCTCTTCCAGGATTGAAAAAATTCATTCCATTTAAAGGGATTCAGGATGCCCATAGGCCTTTGCTGACCGTAATACATGGCATTCTGGGCTTGTAAATTCTGATAATTAGCCTGGTTTTCCCTGCCACTGCGTGGTAAGGTATTCAGCATATAATTCATTATCCTTTCATCCGTATTTTTTTGTGCAGTGGCATACTTATCGTCGGGAATGTCCCAGTATTTAAAAGCATAATCAAATTCATCACCATAGGGCAAAGGCCTGATAATGGTCTCAGGCAGGTAAAAGGTATCCTGGACCATCAATTGTACCATATTAAAAAAACGGCCTTCTATATCCGGGGGGATCACATATTCTTTCTCCCTGAACCCTAAGGAAGAGAAGCTAAGGGTATCGCCTTTTGATGCGACCACGGAGAATACGCCATGCGGACTGGAGTAGGCTCCCCTGTTCTGGCCTTTAACGGTAATGGTTACATCCGGTACTGCCCGGAGACTATCGGCGGTCATGGTGAGCCCGGTAATCTGGATCACATCTCCCATAAAACGTTGAGCGGATGTAACAAGGCCTGTGAACAGGCTTAAAAGCAATAAAAAACAAAAGGTGCGCATCATTAGTACAAAAATAAGGTAAAGCAAGTAAACTAAGCAGTAACATCTTTATTAACTATACAATTATAGTCATTGATTGTCGTAAAAGAATAAGGGATACTGTAACTTTGCGCTATCCTGTTAAGGCAATAGGCTTATTGCAATAAGCACAGCTTTAACGTAATTTTGAAATATTATAGTATAATGATTACTGAAGAAGCCGTACTAAAAGCCCTTGGCCAGGTAGATGATCCAGATCTGGGAAAGGATCTGGTGACCCTCAACATGGTGAAGGATATCCGGATAGATGGTGCTTCCGTAGCCTTTACGGTAGAACTGACTACGCCGGCATGCCCCATGAAGGATATGATCCGGAATGCCTGCGTCAATGCCATCAAAATATTTGTAGATAAAGAAGCCCTGGTAACGGTGAATATGACTGCCCGGGTCAATTCCAACCGCAAGGATAGTGGTGCCGTACTGCCTGGTGTCAAAAACATCATTGCCGTCGCCTCCGGCAAAGGCGGCGTGGGTAAATCCACGATATCCGTCAACCTGGCACTTGCGCTGGCTGAAACAGGCGCTAAGGTAGGTATATTAGATGCGGATATTTATGGCCCTTCTCAGCCGATCATGCTGGGCATCCAGGGCGAACGCCCGATGATGCGCGATGTGGGAGAAAAAGGGATGATCGAGCCCATAGAGCGTTTCGGTATCAAAGTAATGTCTATCGGGCTCCTGGTTGATGAAAAGCAGGCTGTGATCTGGCGTTCAGACGTGTGC
>CAZFKK010000115.1:0-298 GCA_964519735.1 uncultured Taibaiella sp. | reverse complement strand
GCGTGGCCCTATGGCGACCTCTGCGCTCCGTCAGTTTATCAGTGATGTCTACTGGGGAGAACTGGATTACCTGATCCTGGATCTCCCTCCCGGCACCGGCGATATTCACCTGACCATGGTGCAAACCATACCGGTTACCGGCGCCGTGATCGTCACCACGCCACAACAAGTAGCGCTTGCCGACGCTAAAAAAGCTATGATGATGTTTCGGCAGGGACAAATCAATGTACCCATCCTTGGGGTCGTAGAAAACATGGCTTATTTCACTCCAGCAGAATTACCTGATAATAAATATTAT
>CAZFKK010000114.1:0-8695 GCA_964519735.1 uncultured Taibaiella sp. | reverse complement strand
GGCTTTATTACTGGCCCCCGCATTCCCTACAAAAAAAACCGAAGAAGAAAAACCGGTATTGTTATGGCTCCAGGACAATTCCAGCTCTATGAGGACTGCACTGGGGAAAGACAGCACTGTGTACCGTAAAAAAATACAGGATTTGTGGGATCAGTGGGGAAAGGAGTACAACGTCGTCCCTTTTGCGTTTGGCCCCGGCCTGGATAAAGATTCTTTATTCCAATACAGGCAACGGAGCACTAATATAGCCGCAGCGCTGCAAACAGCAGCAGAACAATATGAAGGCCAAAATACGGGCGCGATCATCCTTGCCAGTGACGGGATCTATAATAAGGGCCAGAATCCTTTGTATACCCCTTCCGGGCATGCGTTGCCGGTTTATTCCATCGCCCTGGGAGACAGCACTCCTCCAAGAGACATCAGTGTCACCAGGGTATATGCTAATAAAACCGTAGCGCTGAACAGTACTTTTGAAGTAATAACAGATATCAGAGCAGAGAAAATGCAGGGAAGCAATACCTTTATACGCCTGCAACACAATGGTAAAGTACTCAGTCAGCAAGCTTTACGTATGGACAACGAAAGGCAGGTAAGCTCTTTCCGTTTTGAGGTCAATGCAACCGAAAAAGGTTTCCAGCAATATTCGATTGTGGTTCCCCCTGCAGAAGGAGAATTCAATATCACCAATAACCGGCTGGATTTTTTTGTAGAAGTTATAGACGAACAGACAAAAATCCTCATCCTGGCCCTGGCGCCCCATCCCGACCTAGGGGCTATCCGGGAAGCCCTGGACGGTGTTCCTCATTATAAAACAGAACTGCATTATGGCAAAGACATTCCCGTACTTTCGGACTTTGGACTGATCGTCTCCCATCAGTTGCCTTTGGGGGCTATCCAGCAACAGATCAAGACTCAGAATATCCCTGTATGGTATATCCTGGGCGGGAAAAGTAACCTCCATGCCTTAAGTCAGGAGCAATCCCTGCTGCGCCTGACCAGCAATGGCCAGCAAAATGAGGCCTTACCGCTGCTTCATAAACAGTTCAACCTGTTTTCCCTGCCTGCCAACATCAATGAAGTATTGGCAAAAATGCCGCCATTGCAGGTTCCTTACGGCAATTATACCCTTACTGACGGGCAGGCCCTGCTCCGGCAACAGATCGGCAACGTATCGACGGATTACCCTCTATGGATCATTCAAAGCGGCGATAAGCCCCAGGCTTTACTATGTGGCGAAGGCTTGTGGCGCTGGCGGATATACGAATACAAGCATTTCAGGAAACACGAGGTAGTGGACGAACTGATCCGGCAAACCGTGAGCCTCCTTAATACCCGTAAAGACCGCAGACCCTTCCAGGTATTCCTGGATAAATATATATTCAGCGATAATGAATCCATCCCGGTATATGGAGCATTGAAGAATCCTAACGGGGAACTGGTTAACCTGCCCGCAGCTACCCTGAACCTGCAGGACAGTGCCGGAAGAAACCTTAACTACACCTTTGAAAAAGACGGCAACAGCTACAGGCTAAACCTGGGCCTGCTGGCGCCCGGGAAGTACCGCTTCAAAGGCAGCACCCAATATAATGGTAAAAATCATACTGCCGAAGGCGCATTTATCGTAGAGTCGGTACCTTTGGAACAATTAAGGATACATTCAGATTATGAATTATTATACAAACTCTCCGGAGCAACAGGCGGGGCATTTTTCACCTTTGCGACTATGGATCAACTGACAGACAGCCTGAAGCTCAATCGCGCGCTGAAACCCGTAATGCATGTCAACAAGAGCTATACGGCTTTCATCGATCTGAAATGGCTCTTTTTGCTGATCCTGTTGACCGCAACAGCAGAATGGCTGCTCCGGAAGTACTGGAATGTCTGATGGGTTGCGTTTCTTTATGCAGCATCCGGCTTCCTTAAACCCTGGATTTTTCCTTTATATTTGTGTTATGTTCAGATACACCTTTTCTGTATTACTTTTCTTCACCGTCTTTTCCGCCAATGCCCAGGATTCCCTGTGGACTTTGCAAAGGGCGATCCACTATGCAACAGAACATAATATTGATATACGGCAAAGCATTCTTAATGAAAGGCTGTCCAGGTTACAGTGGCAGCAAAGCCAGTTGGCTCAGCTACCTAATGCCTCAGTTTCCAGCAACTACGGCCGTAGTTACGGGCGGTCCATCGATCCTACAACCAACCAGTTCATCAGTGCAGGATATACCTTCGTGGGCCTCAATGGTAATGTAGATGTACTGCTGTTTGGCTGGTTTCAAAAAAGGAATACGATCAGCCAGAATCAGTTCTCCCTCAAAGCAGCCCAGGCGGATCTCGACCAGATCCGGGATGATATCTCCCTGAATGTAGCCACAGGGTTCCTGAGAATTTTATTGGCTAAGGAACAGATCAGGATCAGCGAGCACCAGTTGCAGGTAAGCCTGAAACAATTAGGCCAGACGGAAGCCTTTGTAGAAAGCGGTCGTTCACCGGAATTGGATCTGGCACAAATGCAGGCGCAGGTAGCTACGGATAGCGCTAACCTTTTCAGTATGCTGGCGAATTATGACCAGGCCGTGCTGGATATAAAAGCCCTGATGAACTTTGAGATCCGGGACCAGTTTGTTCCCGTTGCTCCCGGAGTAGATTCCATAGCTTCCTTTACGGATATAGTCAGCCTGCAACCGGAAGAAGTATACGACCAGGCCCGGTTGCATTTCGGCATTATCCGCAGCAGCGAACTGAAAATTGAAGCTGCCCGTAAAAGCCTGGCGGTCCGAAAAGCATCTTTATACCCACAACTCGGACTAGGCGCACAATTCGGAAGCAATTATGCATCCACCCTATCTGAAATTACAGGAGCTACAATGGTAGGATCGAAAGCCACAGGTGAATTTATTAATGTGAACGGCACTAATTATGAAGTCTTGCAACCCGATTTCAGTTTCAATACCCAAACCATACCTTTCGGACGGCAAATCAATCAGAATCTAAGACAAACCATAGCCCTGAGCCTGTCTATACCTTTATTTAACGGGTGGACCGCCCGTACGGCAATAGCACAAGCCAAAATTGATATAGAAAGTAAGGAGCTGAACAGGGACCAGGCCCGGCTGAAATTGAAACAAGAGGTGTACAAAGCTTATTATGATGCCTCCGCCGCCCTGCAAAAATATTATGCAGCCGGCCGTGCAGCGGAAGCTTCAGAAAGAGCTTTTTACTTTGCCGGGAAGCGTTATGAACTGGGTCTTATGAATGCCCTGGAGCTGCTTACTACCCAGAACAACAGGTTGAAAGCGCAATCTGACGCGCTCTCTGCCAAATATGACCTGATTTTCAAGCTGAAAGTCATTGATTATTACATGGGTAAAGAAATAAAATTGTAAACCAGATCTGCTTCAATAAAATACCAGCTATGAAAACAACATTATTAAAAGCGACTTCTGAAGCAGGAGCACTCATCAAAGCGCATTTTGCAGGAGGATTTACGATTGCTCATAAAGAAGGGATCAACAACCTGGTTACCGAAATAGATCAGGCTGCAGAGCGACTCATCATTAACATCATCAAATCCCGGTTTCCCGACCATGGTATCGTGGGAGAAGAATATGGGAAACAAGACGGGGAGGCACGGTATCAATGGATCATTGATCCCATTGACGGCACCGTCAACTATGCACACGGTATTCCCATATGCTGTGTCAGCATAGGATTAATGGAAGGAGACGAAGTGATTATGGGTGCGGTATTTAATCCGATGATGAATGAATTTTTCTTTGCTGAAAAAGGAAAGGGCGCCTGGCTGAATGACCAACCCATTCATGTTTCCAAAAAAGAAAATTTTGAACAGGCTTTCCTGGTTACCGGGTTCCCTTATCATTTTCCCGAAGGGAAAAACCCATTCAGCGTTTTTGAACGCCTGGTCACTCAGGGCATTCCTGTACGGCGGCTGGGGTCAGCGGCCCTCGACCTTTGCTGGGTAGCCTGCGGCCGCTTCGACGGATTCTGGGAATACAACCTGAACCCATGGGATATTGCCGCAGGGTACCTTATCGTCACAGAAGCCGGGGGAAAGGTGACCGACTTCAAAGGCAATCCTTATTCGATCTGGGATAAAGAAACACTGGCTACCAATGGTAAGATTCATGAAACACTCCGGCAATATATGCACTCCTGAAAGGAAACAAAAATATTCCATTAAACAGAAAACATACCTATGACACAAGTAAATATTATTAACCAAAGCCATCATCCGTTGCCCGCCTACCAGACCATAGGATCTGCAGGCATGGATCTCTGTGCGTTCCTACCCGACACCGCCGTCACCTTACAGCCTCTGGAAAGAACCCTTATTCCCACAGGATTATTCCTGGAATTGCCCCAGGGTCATGAAGCGCAGATCAGGCCAAGGAGTGGCATGGCCATTAAGAAAGGCATCAGCCTCGTGAATGCGCCCGGAACGATCGACAGCGATTACCGGGGGGAGCTAAAAATCGCCGTCATCAACCTATCGAATGAAGCACAAACCATATCAGACGGCGAACGGGTAGCCCAAATGGTTATTGCCCGGTACGAGACCATAGCATGGAATCCTGTTACCCTGCTTAATGAAACAGAGCGGGGATCAGGCGGTTTTGGACATACGGGGATAAAATAAAGCTGCGGGCTATAAGCGCAACAATACATTTGCCGGAAGCTGGTCCAGGAAATTGCAGGAACCCTTATAAGCGCCAGGCCTTCTCTTAAGAAATAAAAAAAATCATGAAAAAGATAGCCGTAATGACTTCGGGAGGCGATGCTCCCGGCATGAATGCAGCCATAAGAGCGGTTGTACGCACCGCCCTGGCCCATAACCTTGAGGTTTCCGGTATCCGCAGGGGATACCAGGGTATGATAGAAGGAGATATCTTCCCTATGGCCACCACCTCTGTGTCCAATATCATACAAAGAGGCGGCACTATACTGAAAACAGCCAGAAGCAAGGAATTCACCACCCCGGAAGGCAGAAAAAAAGCTTTTGAACAATTACAGCAACAGGCTATTGATGGCTTAGTATTAATCGGGGGAGACGGTACTTTTAAAGGCGCCACCATCTTTACACAGGAATACGCGATAAAGGCTATTGGTATTCCCGGTACTATAGACAATGATATTGCCGGAACGGATTACACCCTGGGCTTTGATTCCGCAGTGAACACGGCTGTGGATGCCATCGATAAAATCAGGGATACTGCAGAAGCGCATGACCGGCTCTTCATCGTCGAGGTGATGGGCAGGGATGCCGGCTATATAGCCCTCAACAGTGGCATCGCCTGCGGTGCAGAAGATATATTGGTACCCGAGCAGGCCACAGACCTGGAAGCCATCCTGGAAGGGATCAATTTCGATACCCGGAGAAAAAAACTGGTGCGTATCATGGTGGTAGCAGAAGGGGATGATTTCGGAGGAGCGTTGTTACTGCAAAAAAAAATCCTGGAACGCTTCCCCGATCTCGAAGTGCGGGCTTCTATACTGGGGCATATCCAGAGAGGAGGCTCACCAAGCTACTTCGACCGGGTACAGGCCAGCAGAATGGGTTATGCTGCAGTGAAAGTGCTGCTGGAAGGCAAATCCAATGTCATGATAGGCCTGGAGCATGGCTGTATTATTCATACCCCATTTGCCCAGGCGATCAAACAGCATGCTCCCCTGAGCCTGGAGCTATTACAAATGTCTAAAACCTTGTCCTCTTAGATTCCGGCACACGCGGGGGATACATGCGCCATGTCGTTAAGGATATATCCACTTCCCTCTGTCAGTCCAACCCGGTAAACTATCCCCTGAACGTGCCATTTTGACAACTCTATTTCCTTTGGAACAAGTATTGCTGCAGGTACCCTGAATAACGATTCCATAAAAAACAAAACTTATACCATGCAGGAAAAAGGAACTATTTCGATCCATACGGAAAACATCTTTCCGATCATCAAAAAATTCTTATACTCTGATCATGAAATTTTTCTTCGTGAACTGGTTTCTAATGCCATAGATGCAACGCAAAAACTGAAACGCCTGACCTCCCTTGGTGAATTTAACGGCGAAGTGGGCCAATTACAAGTGGAAGTGGCCTTTAATAAGGAACAAAAAACCATTACCATTAGTGATAATGGGCTGGGAATGACTGCCGAAGAAATAAAAAAATACATTAACCAGGTTGCCTTCTCCGGCGCTACCGAGTTCATGGAAAATTTAAAGAAGCCAAAGATGCCCAGGAGATCATTGGTAAATTCGGGCTGGGTTTCTATTCTGCTTTTATGGTGGCAGACAAGGTAGAGATCAATACGCTTTCCTGGCAGGAAGGCGCCCAGGCCGCACGCTGGACCTGTGATGGCAGTACTGAGTTTGAAATTACTGAAAGCGACCGGACCTCCAGGGGTACTGATATTACTTTGTACATCAACGCAGATTCCGAAGAGTTCCTGGAAGAAGGCAAACTGCGCAGCATCCTGAACAAATACTGCCAGTTTTTACCCGTACCCGTTAAATTTGGCACCCGTACCCAACGGGAGGAAGACGGTGTGGACGAGGAAGGGAAGCCTAAATTTAAAGAGGTGGTTGTAGATGATATTATCAACAATACAACCCCGCTATGGACTAAATCTCCCGCAGAATTAAAAGATGAAGATTACCTCGATTTTTACCGGGAGCTTTATCCCCTCAGCGAGGAGCCTTTATTCTGGATCCACCTGAATGTGGATTACCCTTTCAATCTTACAGGCATCCTCTATTTCCCTAAGGTAAAAAATGACTTTGAAGTACAACGCAATAAGATCAAACTATTCAGTCGCCAGGTATTTATTACCGACGAGGTAAAAGATATCGTTCCTGAATTCCTGATGTTACTGCATGGCGTTATCGATAGTCCGGATATTCCCCTCAATGTCTCCCGCAGCTTTCTTCAGGCGGATAGCAATGTAAAGAAAATCAACAACTACATCACCCGTAAGGTGGCCGATAAGCTGGCAGAACTGTTTAAAACGGACCGGAAATCTTTTGAAGAAAAATGGAATGACATCGGGTTATTTGTGAAGTATGGCATGATTACCGAAGAAAAATTTTATGATAAAGCGAAGGACTTTGTCCTGTTGGCCAATACGGAAAAGGCTTATTTTACCTTAGAAGAGTATAAAGAAAAAGTAAAAGATCTTCAAACGGATAAAGAGGGCAATGTTATTTATCTATACAGCAATGATCCCGGTCGCCAGGATACCTTTATCCGGACCGCGACGAAAAAAGGGTATGATGTCCTCTTGCTGGAGTCCCCGATTGACACCCACTTCATCCAGCAACTCGAACAGAAACTGGAGAAAACACAATTAAAACGTGTTGATGCGGATGTGATGGATAAATTAATCGCTAAAGAAGAAAAAATAGAAAGCGTATTGAGTGAGGACCAGAGTAAAACAGTGAAAGAACTGTTTGAAAAAGCGATCAACAAATCCACTATGAATGTAGAAGTGGAAGGCCTGAACCCCGAAGAGCTTCCCGTAACGGTAACTATGGATGAATTCATGCGCCGCATGAAAGATATGGCGAAAACCGGAGGCGGGGGTATGATGAATTTTTACGGCAGCCTCCCGGAGAACTATAAGGTATCCGTCAACGGCAACCATAAACTTATCCAGAAAATGCTGACCGAGCAGGATAGCCATGTGCAGGAACGCCTCGCCCGCCAGGCCTTTGACCTGGCCTTGCTTTCCCAGGGCATGCTCACCGGTGCGGAACTGAGCGACTTCGTTACCCGTAGCGTGGATTTAATAGACAACTAACTTTCGCTCCTGCCGGAGCAGTTGGA
This sequence comes from uncultured Taibaiella sp., assembly GCA_964519735.1. Classification (GTDB taxonomy): domain Bacteria; phylum Bacteroidota; class Bacteroidia; order Chitinophagales; family Chitinophagaceae; genus Taibaiella. The sequence continues at coordinate 861 of CAZFKK010000114.1, read as the reverse complement.
ACTACTAAAAAAAGGTACTATCATGATAGTACCTTTTTTTAGTAGTTTAGTCTTCCCATCCTCTTAACCTAACTGATCCGAAAGGTCCTCAAGAATGCCCCGCACTTCTTCCTGCTCTTCTTCCGTAGCGGGCACTTCAATATCTCTTTTATTCATCAGGACATGTCCTTCATGGCTATCTGAATCCATAAGCAATTCAGCATATTTCACCCATTTAGTGAATAAATACTTGTACAACTTGGGTATCCCATAATGTTCCACGGCCGGCACGCCATTAAAAGTTACCTTTTTGACAAAAGCGACCTGGTCATCAAGAGCCGCTGACAGATAGGGGTTGTCCGGGAAAGAATCTCCTGTAGCTTCTTCTACCCATTGTATAAACCCATCTTTTAATGTATTTACGTCCATATTTAATTATATTGCTATTAATTCCACGGCAAAAATAAACCATATCTTTAATGCCCGACAGTATTGCCGTTATTTTTTTAAATAAAATAAATTTTTCAGGCTAAATGCCCTGCGGAGGCATGCCCGGCCCAACCCTCCCGGTCCAGGCTCCGGTATTGGATCGCTTCAGCCAGGTATTCGGGCCGGATCTCGGCACTACCCGCAAGATCGGCTATCGTCCGGGCTACTTTCAAAATCCGGTCATAGGCCCGGGCAGACAGGTTCAACCGTTCCATAGCCTTCTTCAGTAACGTGATACAAGTTGCATCCAGCACGCAAACGCCTTTCAACAATTTACTGCCCATCATCGCATTACAGTAAACCCCTTCATGGCCCTTAAAACGGTTGGCCTGGAGGGTTCTTGCCCAGACTACTCTTTCCCGGATGGCAGCGCTTGAGGAAGCCTCCCGGTTC
>CAZFKK010000113.1:0-8751 GCA_964519735.1 uncultured Taibaiella sp. | reverse complement strand
GGAGCCTGCCTGTTTTTTAGAATAACAGGAGAACCGTTCCCGCAAAGTCCGGTAGCAGCACCCAAATCAACGACGGGTAAGGCATAAACATAAACGGTATCTGAATAGGCAGTGCCGGGGCAGGTACGAAATTGAGTATGTAGCGTTATTGAGATTAATCCTGTTTGATCATAAGTATGTTGCAACTCACGGTCAAGGATATCCGTGACGGAACCATCTCCGAAGTGCCAGGTTAAATTGCTGATGGTCGGGCTGTTTATCTGACGGGAAAACGAAACGGCTTCCCCAACACAAATGCTGTCCCGATCGGTCAGGAAATCAACTAACAACGGTGAATCTACCCTAATCATTTGAAACGTGGTATCGCTACAGAGGTCACCGATGCCGATGAGCCTTGTTGTATAATTACCGGCTGTTGCATAAGTGTGTACCGGATCGCGCAAAGTACCCTGACCGCCGTCACCAAAGTCCCATAGAAACCTTTCAAAATGAGCATCGGAAGTGTTTTTAAAAGCCAGTTCCTGTCCCTGGCAGATCATGCTGTCTGCTACAAAGGAAACCTGAGGTGCTTCTTCCGGAATGAATAAAGTCAGTGTAGTATCACAATTAACCGTACTGATGTGAAGCCTGTAGTTTCCGGAAGGCACATTTTCTAAGGTATCGGTGATGGAAAGGGTATCCTTATTGCCCGCTGTCCAAACATAATGATACCGGACCGTATCTTCTAAATAAGTACCCGCCCATGCTTTGCCGTTACTATTGCCTTTACAACTGTTACGGATACTAATACCGGGCAAAACACCATTGGGAAAACTCAGGTGAAAAGTATCGCTGTGCGAAACACAGGGAGCGGTGTGGTAATTAACCCAATAAGTACCCGGACTGCGCGCAGCCAGCGAAGATCCTGAGGCCCCGGTATTCCATTGGTAATCCCAGCCGGTGGTGGTACCAGGGTGCAACGTATATCCTTTGGATAAATTCACCCAGCAGGGAGCCTGTATAGCCGTACGGACAGGGGCTGCCGTATCATGGACAACTACAGAGATTACATTCGGCAGCCCTGACCCGGTAGAGGTACCGGGCAGTAATTCTACGGCATTTGCCACTAACTGACAAGCCGGTCCGGCAAGGTCCGGCAAATTAATGGCAGATAAAATACTCCTGGAGCCGGATGCCCGAAAATAGAGCTTTCCATCCGGCGCCAGTTTTAAATGAGAAAAGTTACTCTTCCCAATAGAAATTTTGGTGCTGCCAGGCTCCGATGCCGTCAAATCAAACTGAAAAATATCGGACGTAGAGGTAACGTACAGCTTTGAATTGTCCGGGGAAAAAGCAGCGCCATAGTAGCCGTTAACCTTATCCAACACCAGGGCATTAGAGACGATACCCGTAGTCCTGTCGAAATCAAAAAGCTCTAGACCTCCCGGAAAGAGTCCCAATACAGAACCATTGCCGGTGGCCAGCCTTTTGCCATCCGGAGATATCACCATTTGACCGGTATAGCCGGCGCTATACAGCGATCCTGCTTGCGATTCCTGAGCGGTTGTATTCATGCCGGATTCAGAAATGCTATAGGCTTTAAAGGTATTGCCGGATTTGGAACGAACCAATAACCAGGTATTACAACGGCCACCCATAACGGCAGTCATTTGTTCCACTAAATTGCTATCCAATTTTATCCCCTTTTGGTTACCGACCGCATCGCCCAGGCCGTTATTCAAATCCATATCTATAATACTGTAATAAAGATGGCCGGGAAGGGTGCTTTCATAAGAAGTAAGCGAAAACAGATAATATTTACCGGGGCTTCCCGGCATAGGCACGATCAATGCGCCTTGGCTGGTACTCCCTGTAGGGCTATTGTCTGAGCCTGTGACAGGAAGTAAATTAGCGCCATTAGGCATTATATTTCCATTTTTATCCCATACGATAGTGCCATCGGTATAAAATAATAGCTGCCCTTTACGATCACAAATGGAAGCATTGGCTTCGCCCATGCCATCAATAGCGGTGGACACCGGTACGGGTGTCCCGCTATTGAAATCAAGCCCCCCACGCTTTCCAAAGGCCCAGACATTTTCATACTGAGCATGTGCTACAACCCCCAATATTAAGAGTAGCATACTTAAAAAAACAGGGAGTAATGCCTTTAAGCAATATAGGTGCCTTTTGCCGTAAATGAACTTTTGATGACTCATTGTCTTTCCTTTTTTAACCGACATCGAGTAGAGGCCTGTATGCCTCTACTCGATGTCGGTTACGCTAAATCTTTATTACCGGACCCATTTTACTGTTTCACTACCTTTATGGTATGCAGGAGTACATCATTCCGATCCTGAACCTGCATCAGGTACATACCGGCATTCAGGTGTTTTAAGGAAATATCCTGTGCATTTTTTACTTCCATGATAGGGCGACCTGTAACGTCGGTAAGCATTATATTAACGGGAACCGGGGTGTATAGGTGCAAAATATCATGAGTAGGGTTGGGATAAACATGGATCTGTTTTGCTAAGGTAAGCCTATTTTCTATGCTCGTATAATTATTTACCTTATAAACTTCAGAGGTATCTGCACAACCGGCTTCATTAGTAACCGCTACCTGGTAGTCCGCATTTTCGGTTATGGCATAGGTATCTGCTGTAGCGCCCGAAACAGGTGTTCCGTTTTTAATCCATTGATAAGTAGCATAGCTATTATTGACGCCTAAAGTGAATTCATTAATAGTAATCACAGGTTCCTCGATCCGGCTAAAGGTTAAATTCAAAATAACGATACTATCACAATGGCTACTACCGCGTAATAGATGCTTATAGGTGCCATCCGTGCTATAAACCGTCCCGTTATAGGCGTAACTTTCACTACATTCCGTTACGGTAAGGTAGGTAACGGGAATGGTATCCACATCAAAGTTGATCTTTAATAAATAGGCATCAGTTCCCGTTTTATAAGATGTTAGTGGCGTCGCATTAGTTCCCGGATCAAAATCTGCAGTTCCTGAGAGACTTCCGGTCAGGAAAGCTTCTCCTTTTTCATTGATGGCTATATCCCTGCCGGTATTATTGACGGCACTATTGCCCTGGCCTTTTGTGTTTCCGGCCCAAACATATTCACCGCATGCATCATATTTAGCGATAAATCCCTCCATCGTTCCGCCAAGAGTAAGCATAGCGGTATCCGGACCGGGATCAAAATCTACGGGAGTCGCCATCATCATATAGCCGCCTACATATATGGCTCCGCCTTTATCCGAAGCAATAGAAAAACCGGATACGGCGCCTCCGCCGGCACCTATGCTTTTAGCCCAGACATAATGGCCTCCCGTATCATATTTGGCGATAAACATATCTGCTAATGAACCTACTGCGACACGCATGGCCGTATCAGCTCCCGGATCAAAATCCATTGTTCCACCCCTAAAGAAGCCGGTAATATAAGTATTGCCTAAAGCATCAATGGTTATATCCTGGCTTTGCGCAGTAACACCGGTGCCTCCCATGGCATTAGCCCAGAGATAAGCGCCGCTGCTATCATATCTGGCTACAAAGGCATCATTAGCGCCAATGCCTGTTAAGTTGGCCACTTGGGTGCCCGGATCAAAATCTGCAGTTCCTACCAGGAGTCCGGTTACTATAATATCTTCTTTGAGATCAGTTGTGTCCAATGCGATCGCGAAGCCCTGTACATAGTTAGTTCCGCCTACACCTTTAGCCCATATATAATTGCCATCTGCATCATATTTAGCTATAAATAAATTACTTCGATTCGTACTCGTGGAAATGGAAACCATTTTAGCGATATTGGCGCCCGGATCGAAATCTACAGTATCGGCAAATAAACCGGTAAGATAAAGGTCACCGGAACGGCCGATACTTATCCCCCGGGCAGTAGTTCCGGATTTCGAATACCCTCCTCCCAGTGCCTTGGCCCATACATAATTACCATTATTATCGTATTTGGTTAAAAAGGCAATAGGCTGAGCGCTGATATTAGTAAGCGAATCCATGCCGGAGCCGGTATTAAAATAGGAGGTCTTAAGAAAATTACCGGAAACATATACATTGCCGGTGGCATCTAAAGCAACACAGTAGGCAAAGGCGGAACCGGTCATAATTCTTTTGCTCCATAAATAATTACCGTCATTATCGTATTTGGCTAAAAATACATCACGGGGGCTCAGCGGAGTGAGGACAGCCGAGCCGGCGCCGGGATCCAAATCCGTACTATCCTGAAAATTACCTATCATATAGACATTCCCTGATTTATCCGGTGCTACGGATTGGCCCACACAAGCATTATTGCTTTGGGTTTGTACGGCCCAATCAAAGGTTTGTGCATCGGTGTGAAGGGCCGGGATTAACAACATAGTTATCCTTAAAAGCCATTTAGGTAGGGTTTTAATGATAATTTTGTTTAGTAATGTGTTTTCCATAATTATTTTTTGTTTTTTTGAGCGTTGTGCTTTTTAGGTGACGAAATCAAATGGATTACAGGCGCTGAATACGTACCGCCGATGTAATTGTACCCACAAAGTTGGTTTTTACAAGGGCATCCCCACCTGTTATAAATACCAGTTTTTTAAAGCATCTTTGTAGGGATCAGTCATCATTGGCTTTTAACTTCGATGTTTGTGGTTTATCCCTATTTTAGTGTAATAAATATAAATAGTATATTGTCTTAATGTGAATCGTATTTTATGCCTAAATGCCTTTATGCCCTTATTCTATTTTGTGTGTTGAGCAGGCTTTCCACGGCACAGGAAAGTAAGCGCATTACGACTGATTTCACCGATACCGCTTATATTAATAGATACATCAGGGAGACAGATCAGCTAAGCAATGCTGACCCCGATAGTGCCGTCGTTCGATATAGATATACCCTCTCCAGGAGTAAGCTGATACATTTTGATCCGGCTGCTGCCTATTGCCTGGCAAAAATCGGGGAATATTATGTCAATCATAAACAAAATTATCCGTTGAGTCTTGCTTACCTTTATCAGGCGCTCTCTTATTGTGAAAAACTGAAGCCGGAGTACTACTGGTTAATACCCGTTGTTTACAATTTATTAGGCGGTGTCTATTTTCATACCGGTAAGAACGATTCCGCTATATCCAGCTACATGTTCGCTTTACGGGTTATGGATAGTTTGTCGTTGGATATGCCGGGATATCCCGCAACCGTCTATGGTAATATAGGTAGTGTTCTGTCGGCTTCCTATCAACACCGGCAGGGTACTGGATATATAAAAAAAGCGATTGTTCTTCAACAAAATATGGGGGCTGCAAAAAGAAGGGACGATAGCATGGCATTGGCCCGTAATTATGGCAATTTGGCCGGGGTATATGCTAACTATTTGGACGATATGGATACCGCCTTGTATTATTGGTCTTATGCCCTGGATTTATATCGCCAGCTTTCCGTGAAAGAACCCTTACAGATGGTTTATGCTAATATTTCGAGAGGCTGGTTAATCCATCCTCATTTCGATCTGTTGAAGGCGGAACGTTATATGGATACCGCCATTAGCATTGATCCGGCAAGAAGTGCTTATAATATTAATATCCTGGCCGTACGGAGCGATATTTACTATTACAAGGGGCAATACCGGCAGGCCATTAAAACGGCTACGCTTTTATTAAAACTATGTAATGCTTCAGGGGGGCGCAGAGGGCAGAAGGATATTGCTTTCCGGGTTTTATCCTATAGCTATGCACACCTGGGCGACGGTAAGCATTCCCAAAAATACCAGCAATTATGGGGGATGTTGTCAGACAGCCTGTTTAATGAGAAAATAAGCCGGTCCATCAGTCAATTGGAGGTACAATACCGCATCTCCGAAAAAGATAAAAACCTGGCAGAAAACAGAACTGCACTTTACCGGCAACGGAATTGGCTGATCGGAAGTATCGGAGGCGGGTTGATCCTTTTACTGGCCCTGTTAGGGTTTCTGCGGAACAGCCGGCAGAAGCAGCGTTTGTATCAGGAGCAACTGCAAAACCTGCAACAGCAAAAAAAGATAGAACACCTGCATGTCAAGATGGAAGCAGAGGAGCAGGAGCGCAAACGAATAGCCAGGGAGCTGCACGATGGGTTGGGCGTGTTGTTGTCTGCAGCAAAGATAAATCATACGCTCATGGGAAAGTTATTGCCCTCCTCGTTATTATCTGATGCTTCCGCTTACCGGCGAAGTCATGAAATACTCCGGCAAATGCAGCAGGAAATCAAGACAATGGCTAATAATTTAGTGCCTGATTATTTTACCGACAAAAGCTTTGAAGAGACCTTGGAGACCTTGGCGGATAGATTTAATGACCCCGGCGTTTTTTCCATCTCTGTCTATTCCTATGGTGAGTTACAGGACCTGCATCCTGAGCGGAGTTTTGCTTTATACAGAGTGATAGAAGAAATTATCAATAATGCGGTGAAACATTCCGGTGGACAGGAATTGTTCATTCAGTTGATGTATCATCAGGATCAGCTCCATATCACCATAGAAGATAACGGAAAGGGCTTTGATCCCCAAAAGAGATATGCCGGCATGGGCCTGCAAAATATAAAAAGCAGGATTGACATGCTCAAAGGTTACCTTAATCTTTCCTCTGACAAAGAAAACGGTACCACCTATACCCTGGAAATACCTTATTGAATTCAAATGATCGTTCATAAAAATCAGGATAACCATGACAGCCATGACCATAAAGATCGCCTTAATCGATGACCACCCCATGCTTATCCGGGGATTAAAAGATATGTTGGAATGCACGGAAGTCCTGAAGGTAATCGGTACCTATTTGAGTGCAGGAGCATTCCTGGAGGCCTGTAAGCAACCGGAAAATCGCCCTGATATTCTTTTACTGGACATTTCCATGCCGGGAATGGACGGAGAAACCTTGTCGAAATTCGTTCAAAGCGAATATCCGGCCATTGCTATGATCGCTTTTACCAATATGGAGCAGCGGTATTACCTGCGCGCGATGGTCAGAAACGGAGTAGGAGGTTATGTGCTGAAAAGCAGCAGCGAGGAAGTGCTTTTAGAGGCCATCCAGACCGTATATCGAAAAGAGCTTTATTTCGATCCTTCTATTCGCGAAGAAGGAATAAAGGCTTTAAAAATGAATAGAACGATCATAACGCCGGCATTAGTACTGTCGAAAAGAGAAAAAGAAGTCTTACAGTTGATTATGGAAAATTATAACAGTAATGAGATTGCAGAAAAGTTATACATCAGTAAACGGACGGTTGATTTCCATCGCACCAATCTATTACTTAAGCTGGATGTGAAAAGTAGCGCCAGCCTGGTTAAAAAAGCTATTGATCTCGGGCTGCTGAAGTAAGGAAGGGTGCCGGGGGTTAGGTGCTGAAAAGCAGCAGGGAAGAGGTGTTCATGATTTGTTTCTAGGTAGAACTACCTAGAAATGCTCCGTCTAAAATTACGTCAATGTCCTGATCTCAGGGAAATGAAGCTGCGCTATCTTTGAGCCTACAATTAAATGGCTTGTAGTATGAGTAGAAATCTGAAAAAAGACGACTTGTACCTTTTGATTGACGCTTTGTCTCCTGCAGAGAAAAAAAGCCTGGCTATTTTCTTTAGTACCTTACCCAAAAGAGAAAATACATTATACCACTACCTGTTTAAAAAAAGCAAAAGGGAGCGTCCTGCTTCCGGTCTGCCTGATTCTTTACAGGCACAGGCCAAAGCCAAAAGGAGAACTTATGACAATATTCTAAAAAGCCTCCGCAACCACCATGATAAAAAGTCTGCAGAGATCCTGATACAAAGTATGCTCTGCGAGGTAGAGATTTTATATGACCTGTGCCTTCCGGAGCAGGCCTTGCTTATATGGCGCAAAGTATATGTGCTGGCAGGTAAGTTTGAAAAATACGGATTACTGTTCCCCGTTTTCGAATGGGAACGTAAATTGAATATCGTATTGGATGTACCTACCCGGACCAATGAATCCATAGAGAAAGAGGAGCAACGGGTTTTGGGAAAAATGAATGAGATCCTGTTGTTTAAAAGTGTATTCAGCAAGGTCAAGGCCATAAAAAAGAGATATGGTTATATTAACCACCTCCCGGATCGGATAGGGGAGATCGACCGGTTGCTGGCTACCTTGCCCGCGTTAAAAATCGGTGCTTCTCAAAAAGCATTTTATTACCGGTATTTTATTCTTACCCTTTATAACTGGATGTTATTTAATCATACCGCCGCTTATGAATACAGCAAAATGTTGCTTTCAGAAAAAGTGAAGCAAGTGTTGCCCAACGAATACCTGGAGGGGATCTTAGAGCATGTCACTTCCTGCGTGTGTCTCGCTAAATTCGAAGAAGCATTGACAACAATGGACCTGGCCGAGCGTTTTATTAGACTGCAAAAATATGATCAGTCCCATAGCTTTTTATTAAGGGTATTTTATTTCAAAATAGCCTATAAACTGTTAATTCATTATTACATGGGGGATACGGAAAAGCTATCCGGGGTATTAGCGGAAACGGAAGAACAATTACAGTATTTTGATAAACAGTTTTCTATTGAAATGAAGCAAGTCATCAGTTCCAATATGAAGGTAGCCTATATGGCCGCGGGGGACATGGACAAAGCGGAGCAAATAGTGGAAGAGACATTAAGGATGGGGCCTCAGGTGACCAGGAAGGATTTGTATGAAGATGCGCTTCTTTTCAGAATATTTTCGTTACTACAGGCACAGACTTATATCCTTCTTCCCTCTGTTGCTTTATCCGCATACCGGT
>CAZFKK010000112.1:4873-8787 GCA_964519735.1 uncultured Taibaiella sp. | reverse complement strand
GGGTGCAAATTCCGGGTGGTGATAGTCCCACCAGATAAGGCCTATGACCAGTACCAGGTGACCCAGGGTCCAATACCAGTATTGTTTCGCGGGGGCAATGGCAATGATCGGCAGGTAGGCAATGCTGAACAAGAGCAGGGTAGGTCCCTGCAGCCCGGCATTGATCTTGTAGATCAACGAAAAGAAAATATTGATCAGGATAGCGTAAATGACAAAACTGAGATGAGTACGGTGCTTAAACCGCGATAAATAATATAGAAAAAGCTGTACAGGCGCCAGGAATACCGCCGCCCATGCAGAGGGGCTCATATCAAATGCCAGGTTAAAGGGGATGTTATAGAGGGTCGCTAATACGGAAATCAGGCATATCGAATGGTAGATCCTGCTTTGAAGAGGGGTGTTTTCAGGAGTGCCGGTAAGAAAATACCAGGTAGCGACTATTTTCTTAGATAATTCAGGTGAGAACAAGGCTTTCGGTTTTTCGACTTTGGTTGAATATTGCTGGGATAACAATTAACAAGCAAATTTAAATACTTTGCAGGTATAGTCCTAAAATTGGTGTTTCCGGCGCCTGCCTGTGCAGGCTAAGCTTTATCATGAAATGCTTGCTGCATTTTAGTGAGTTCAGAACCAATGATTTTTTTGGGCCTCATGACTTCTTTTCTTGTGGTAAGCCTATTCCTCTATTACATTTTTGCTCCATGAATTCTGCCTACACCAGCCTCAGCTCTACTGCTTTTTTTACCAGCATCGCCACATTTTTTACATCCAGTTTTAGGAGCAGGCTCATTCTGTAATTCTCAATCGTACGTTTGCCAAGAAATAGTTTTTCGGCAATCTCCTGGCTCGAACAGCCGGAGGCGATCATTTTCAAGACTTCCATTTCCCTGTGTGTAAGGGTTAGTTTTTGGATATGCGGCATGCTGAGCCGATGGATGTTATGGCCTTCCATCAGTTCCGGAGCTATATAGCGTTCATAGTTATATACAGAGGTGATGGCAGCGATAATCGTTTCCTTGTCAGAGTTTTTTAGTATGTAGCCAAGGGCGCCTAATTGAAGCATATTTTTTACATAGAAGGTGTCATCAAACCCGGTAAGCACCAGCACACGTAGGTCAGGGTATAGAAGCTTTAATTGGGGCATGAGCGCTTCTCCCGATAGGCCGGGCATATGTATATCCAATAACAATACATCGGGCTGTGTTGCCGTAAGCCCATCAAGCGTTTCTTTTCCATTTGCGAAGGTCGCAATCACTTCAATCTGCGTTCCTTGCAGTAAATTTTGCAAACCGCTAATGACCAGAGTATGATCATCGGTAATAGCCACTTTTATATTCATGAAAGATTTTTTTGTACCCTGTCCGTATAAAATTCTAAATAGACCATCATTCCCTTTCCTGCCCCCGCCTGGATATCTATTTTGCCCTCAAAGCTTTGTACCCTATTTCTTATATTGTTCAATCCGATGCCATCTGGTTCTTCCATAAGGCCATGACCGATACCATTGTCTTCCACCAGGATACTTATGATGTTGTCCTGCTGGTTAACCTGAACAAGGGCATGGGTGGCTTCCGCATGTTTCACTATATTTTGAATCAGTTCCTGCAAAATGCGATAAAGCGACAGCTCCAATGATTTGTCCGCAAAGTCAGGATGCCCCACAATCTGGAGGTCAATCATCAGCTTGTTTTTATTGGTGATGCCGGCAATATAACGTCTTAGCGCCTCTGCAAGCCCATACCGGATCAGTATATCCGGCATCAGGTTATGGGAGGTGCGCCTTACTTCTTTGCTTGTATCATCCAGCATGGACATCAACTCATAAAATGATTCTTCCTTGGTTACACTAAATTTTTCCAGGAAGGAATGGAAGTTCATTTTAAAGGCAGCCAGCATACCTCCTATACCATCATGAAGTTCTTCAGCAATGCGTCTTCTTTCCTTTTCTTCACCGGCCATAAGGTTGGATAGCGACAGTATTTGTTGCTCTTTTTTCATCCTGCTCATGCGCTCTTTATTGAGACGTGCTTTTTGGATAAAAAGTAAGCTAAAAAACAGCAAAGCAAAGATGGTAATAGAAGTAACCATAATGATCAGCTTTTCTTGTTTTTCAATACGCCTGTATTGTGCTTCCACCAACAATTTCTTGTCTGAAAGTTCTTTGGCATTCACTGCGGTCTGGTATTTTATTTCCAGCTCGCTAATCGCCTTCGCCTTGTCCTTATTAAAATACTCTTCCAGTAGTTTTACGTATTTTTCCTGATAAGAATAAGCAAGATCGTTCCTTCCTGTTTTATTATAGGTCCGGGCAAGGTAATAGTAGGCTGCAATAGTACCATCTTTCAGCCCTGTTCGTTCTGATAACCTGATGGATAATAGAAGGTAATGTTCCGCTGAAGTATAGTCGTGCAAAAGAAATAAGGAATATCCGAGGTTGGCAGAGGTCAGGATGTAATGATAGCCATCGCTAACAGAATCACTCAGGGCAAGCGCTTTTCTAAAATAAGACACTGCTTCTTTATTCAACCCTTTTTTTTGCAGCATAAGGCCCATGTTGTTATTGATCTTTACCTCCATAGCCACATTGTCCATGTGCAGGCTTAGCATTGACGATTTATTCAAATAGTGCAAAGCCTGCTCCACATCGTCTTTCACATATAAAGCTAATCCTTTGTTTAAAAAAATGGCGAGCAAAGCAGCGGTATCTCTATATTCCGTTGCTATTGCCTGGCCCAGTTCCAGGTAATGCAGTGCCTGGTGAGCATTATCGTTACGCATCAGCGTATTCGAAAGGTTAATGTAGGTATTCATCAACAACCTTACCCAGATAGTGTCTTTTTTATTACTGCATATAGCTATTGCGCTGTAGTAATGTCTGACTGCAGCTTCATAGGCTCCCCTGTCGTTACTGACCGACCCGAGGTTATTTAACAGGCGGACATAAAATGTACTGTCCAGACCGGATAAGGGGAAAAAGCTGCCCGCTTGTTTCAACCAGTTTTCTGCCGTTGCATACGATTGTTTTTTTCTGGCGGTCATGCCTAGTGCCAGCATACTACGCATGATCCCTTCAGGGAACAGGTACTCTTTACTTCTTAGCAATGATGCCGTCAATGTCCAGGCCGCACTATCAGGATAGCTATCTATTATTTGTTCCGCAGCGCGAATGTCGTTTAGAATCCTTGTGGTGTCTGTGGGGGATATGGCAAGGGAATAAGGGATTTCATGCACAATTTGTGCCCTTAAAAACAAGGGATATGCAAAGAGCAAAACCAGAAGATAGGAACGCAAATAGGGTTGCATGTGGCAAATTAATAAATATCCACTAATAGAACTTTCCAATTTCTTGGCGATTAGACGGATAAAGATAGGGATTTCACAAGCTCAAAATGGAATCCGGCATGATTAGCCGGGACCAGGTCCTATAAGAAGTATTTATGACATAATTTTAAATAAGTATTTTCCTACTATCGGACCATTATCTAAATAAATACATTTGCCCTATTCCATATAGAGGGAGATGGTCAACACTTCAATTATTAATATTAAAACACCACACAAAATGACAAAAAAATCGACTTCAGTGATCCGTTTAATGGTATTCTTCCTGCTGCTAACAGCAGGTGCTCCCGGCATAAACGCCCAGAATGCTGATTTTGAATGGGTTAAAAGTATCGGGGGTACGGGTACCGATTATAGTCAGGCAGCAGCCACAGATGCTAATGGTAATGTGTATATAACGGGGTATTTTTCGGCACAAGGTGCAGATTTTAATTCCGGAGGCAGTGGCGGTGCGCTTGCCTCGGTAGGAGGTGTCGATGCGTATATTGCCAAGTATGATCCCAGCGGCACTTTTCTTTGGGCGAAAGGTTTGGGAGGCGGAGGTAGCGATCAGGGTTTTGGCATCACCGTGG
>CAZFKK010000112.1:0-4863 GCA_964519735.1 uncultured Taibaiella sp. | reverse complement strand
GCCGGGCGTATACCCGCACAGGGAGGTGATTTTAATCCCGGAGGCAGTGGGGGTGTTATTACCTCTGCAGGAGGTACGGATGGATTTGTTGCGAAATATGATTCCAGTGGTGCCTTTCAGTGGGCCAAAAGTATGGGCGGCACGGGTGCCGATCAGGCGATCAGTGTATCTGCAGACGGCACGGGCAATGTATATGTAGCAGGTAATTACAGGCTGGTTGCAGAATTTAATCCCGGAGGCAGTGGCGGCACTGTGACCGCAGCCGGAGGCGTTGAGGGTTTTGTGGCTAAGTATGATCCCAGCGGAACTTTCCTTTGGGTTAAAAGTGTAGGCGGTACGAGTAGCGATTATTGCAATGGCGTGGTCGCGGAAAGTAATGGTAATGTGTATATAGCAGGGTACTATGGTGCAGCAGGAGCAGATTTGAATATAGGTGGCAGTGGCGGTGTGCATACCTCAGAAGGCTGGGATGATGTGTTCCTGGCCAAGTATGATTCCAGCGGTAAATTTATGTGGGCCAAAAGTATGGGCGGTACCGGGTATGATTATGGTATGGGAGTAGCGGTGGATGATAGGGGTAATGTCTTTGTAACCGGTATTTTTGAAGCACCAGGTGCCGATTTTAATCGGGGAGGCAGTGGCGGAGCGCTTACCTCAGCGGGAGGCAATGATGTATTTGTCGCCAAATTTGATTCCCAGGGTGTTTTCCAATGGGCAAAAGCTATGGGCGGTGCCGGAAACGATTTCGGTTACGCAGTTGCAGCGAGCCGAAGCGGTCATGCGTATGTTACCGGGTATTATAACGGAGCAAACGCAAATTTTAATGTGGGTGGCATTGGCGGCACGGTTTCCGCTAAAGGAGGCGATGATATATTTGTGGCCAAATTCGAGCCCAACGGTACCTTCGTCTGGGTTAAAAGTATGGGGGGGACGAGTAATGATATTGCGCACAGTGTCACCACGGCCCATGATGGTCATGTGTACGTAACGGGTATTTATCCTGCAGCCGGTGCGGATTTTAATCCTGGCGGCAGCGGAGGTGCATTGACCACGGCAGGAGGCACGGATGCGTATTTAGTTAAATTTACCTGCAGTGATACTTCCTCTTTTTTCTTTATGGATTCCGCTCCTTGTGGATTTGAGTATGTTTTAAATGGCGAGGTATATACAGTCAGTGGTATCTACGAGCAGCATCTGCCCAATGCAGCCGGATGTGATAGTACCCTGATTATTGAATTAACTTTTATTGATCCCGAACCTATAATCTCCATCGAGGTGGACACCCTTAGTACAACACAGGCTTATGCTAGTTATCAGTGGATCAGAAATGGCACTGATATTTCAGGCGCTACCCAACGCAACTATACCTTAACCGAAAATGGGAATTACCAGGTAAGAGTGACCAATGAGGAGGGTTGCCCGGCAACTTCTGCTATTTATGAAGTGAGCAATAGAGTAGGTATTAATGACCACAAGGGCATACGCCAGCAGGTCAGTATTTATCCTAACCCTGCTCATGATGTGATCAACATCCACAGCGCTTTCCCTTTAAATGCCTCCCTGAGTAGCATCGAAGGGCGCAGTGTACGCTATGTTGAAAATGCACATACACTACCTGTAAGTGGACTGGCTGAAGGTATCTATCTCTTGCGATTAGCAGATAAGAGCGGAAGGTTAATTAAAGTTGAAAAGGTGATTATACAATAAGTAGTCACTGCTGTCGAAAAAAAATGTTGGAAGAATAGTTGAACGAGAGGGGCCTGCTGAGGCCCTCTCGTTTTGGCGACAGTGCAGCAGAGAAATGTTTTCTCCTAACTTTGTCTTTACGAAAAAAGACCCCAAATAAACGCGCCACTACGCCTTTAACATCCATTTCCAGGCGGGCATAATTTGGATATGTACACCATCTATGGTCAATTCTTCTTCTTCGTCGAGCGTGATGATCCAGGCTTCCTTAGCCTTGCAATAACTGGCTGCCTTCAATAAACCTTTTATTTCCTTATCCCGGGTATCCACATGAAAGTCTTTTATACGTTCTTCCTTACTCAAATCGACTTGGGAGCCGGGACGGCCATATTGTAAAATTTGGCACAATATAATATTAGTTCATTAATTAAAGAAATAATGCCCTAGTCGTAGGTTCCGCTACGACTAGGGGAGAGTAGTGGCTTCTGGGTATCGGTAGAGTAAGGGCAGATTGTATTCTTATTGCTTACTCAGATAATATGCGGTAGAGCTCCATGTTAAGGTAATAAGCACTGCCGGAAATCATCCTTTTTTCCAAAATGCCCATGTCGGCTAATTGATCAAGATATTTCCTTGCCGTATTTTCCGCATAACTATCCATAAGGTGTTTGACGCGAGTAAATGGTTGTGTAAAAAGGGCATCAACCAACAACTCTGGACGCACAATTGATGTATCAGCGGATACAGCATGAAGTATTGCGTCTTTAGTGGATATAATGTCGTTTATTTTGTCATACGTAAGGTTTGACGTGGATTCAACCGTTCTTAACATAAATAGAAGCCAGTCTTTCCAATTCCCTCGTTGACTTATACCGGATAGTCCTGCATAGTAATCTTGTTTGTGTTCCATAATATAACGACTCATAAATAAGATTGGGACATCTAATAACCCTTTTTTTGTCAGATAATGGATATTGAAAATGCGACCTGTGCGACCATTACCATCACGAAAGGGGTGTATTGCTTCAAATTGGTAATGTCCGATTGCCATTTTTAGCAAAGGGTCTATGGAATACATTTGGTCATCGTTGAGAAAGTTGATCAGATTGTCCATCTTTGCTTCAATAATACCTGGACCACGGGGAGGAGTGTAAAATGCCTTGCCGGCATTAGGTCCGGAGCCTCCTTCTTTAATGTAAATTTGAGCAAAGGGAGATCTTATGCCATCGTTGAATTGGTTTACAATACGATACATTCTGATAAAATATTCTACATCAAATTGACGGTCGCCCTTTAAATATTCATAGCCAAGCCATAAAGCTTCCCGGTAATTGAGGATTTCTTTTGCGGGTCCTTGTAGAAGCACTGTTTTCTCCTGACTATATGCTTTGTATAACTCATCATCGGTTGTAAAGATATTTTCAATTGCGCTTGACGCTTTTGCTTCCTGCAGACTAATAGAATTAATCAGTAACCCTTGGTTGGGTATAACAATGCTGCGTCCCTGTAAACGACCTAAAGCTGCCTTTGCGGCTCCAAGTTGTTGATATATTTCAATAGTTTCATATAGCTTGGAGTCCAGAGGCAGATCAGGCAAATTATTCCAAGGTCGATTGCGGTCGGGGTTAATAGTGTAAAGCATGCTTCAAAGATAATGAGATTCTTTTTGAATGACCTTAAATTTAAGCACATTTTAAGGTGAGTTTTGTTTTTGACCTTAAAATGCTCCATATTTCCCCTGCCATTCCTTAATATGGCTAGCTTTTTAAGGTGAGGACAGCTTTCGACCTGAAAAATGCAACGGTTAAATAAATCCATTCTTCCATTTTTTTGCCCGAAACACAATCTTAGACACCATAACTACCTCATCGTTGTCTTTGCAGTAGCATATTATGCCGGTACGCTGACTATAGATCCTATGTGATAATGGGGATTTCAGGAAATCCATCATTGTCATTTTAGCCTTAATCACAATAGGTCGTAGGACATCCTACGACCAGATGAGTATATCTTCATTGAATTGCCTAATTTTGTAAAGGAATACGATGAAAATGATGATCCCGATGAGATATCCGGAATAGATAAATGGATTTATGTTTTAAAACACCTTTCTAAATTAAAAGCATTACCTAAGTTTTTAGACAAACGTATTTTCACAAAATTATTTCAGATAGCAGAGATTGGTAACTTAAATACAGATGACATGAGAACATATGAAGCAAGCTTAAAGGCAAAAAGAGATTATTATAGCGCTATGAGCTATACCCAAAAGCAGGCAAAGGAGGAGGGGGAAATAGAAGGAAAAATAAAAATCATAAAGAATCTTATTACGGAATTCGGGTTCACGGATCAGCAGGCAGCGCAGGCAGCAAAAGTTTCCATTGATTTTGTAGAAAATATTCGTAAGGAACTGAATAAATAACCTGGATAAACAAAAGCAAGCAAATCTCCGCTGTCATTAATCAATCCTAATTTCATTATTACACCTAGAACAAGGTTATCCTAAAAAGCACTATCTCCACGATGGTGCTTTTTAGTGTGGAATCAGGTTGTTGTATAAGCATCTGCGACTGGTAGAAGGTAGGTGTGTTCAATAGGGATAGAGTTTTAGCAGCATCGTCAATTCATAAACAGCGATGATCAGCACAACTGCTGACCTCAAAAGTATATTCTGATTAAGCTTAGAACCCTGCACCGCAAAAACCAGGCTGATGATCAGTACCGGCAATAAAAGTACGGTAGCATTCATAAGAACTACACCGGCTCCATACCATGATAATATGGAAAACAGTATCCCCAGAACGGCATAGGCTAACACTATTCCGGACAGAACAGACCAGAGCATTTTGCGCCACCCGATTGTTGAATAGGTAGACGATTTGAAAATTTTATTTGCTGATATTCCATTTAATAAAATAAAGGCGCCCACAAAATACAGGACAAACAGGCTGATAAAAGAAACCGCGGTCAGAAACGCTCCTCCTTCAATGCTATAAAATTTTAAAATGATTCCCGTGAGTGCTAATAAAATGAGTACAACTTCAATTTTACGCATGGACCTGTTTATTAATTGGCTTTAAAGAATATTCTTGAAATTTGTAATGCGCGTAACATAAGGTTCAGTGTATGTACCGGTTGAATTATGTACCAGGAATAAGGTTGAAAAGTGTACCACTA
>CAZFKK010000111.1:5202-8892 GCA_964519735.1 uncultured Taibaiella sp. | reverse complement strand
AGGTGAGGCGAACCCGGTAGCCCCGAACAACAGCCCCGAAAGCAAAGCTAAAAACAGAAGGGTGGAGTTTCTGAAGCTCTAGTTTCGCCATAATTTAGTCATTCTAAAAATACAATACGATGAAACATATAAAACGCTTACTTACAACTTGTCTTATTGCTGTCTTATCTTTCTCATGTGGTAAAGACGGCGGTGATCCTGAGCCGGCAAAATTACAAACCTGTTTGTCAAAAACCATCACGAGTAGCTCGACAACAACCTTTCATTACGATGAAAACAATCGCGCTACAGCTTCTGAAGTAGAATTTAGCAGTAGTCCGCTCAATAATTATTCTTCAGCCTATACTTACAACAGTTCCGGTCAGCTTACCGAGTGGTTGATTACAAATACTACCTCCACCAGGACCAAACTTCTGTATTTCTACAACAGCAGCGGGCAGATTTCCAAGATTGAAACCTATCTCGTTTCACCGGATGGGACTTCAACACCTGACCGGGAAACTGTAGCGTCCTACGCAACCCCGGGGAAGATAAGGGTATTGACGACGCCTTTTGGCGGGTCATCCTATCTGGAAACGGATTATTTTATAGACGCAAAAGGAAATATTATTAAACAACAAACCTATAGCCCTGCAGGAATGATGACAACCACTTCAGAATACCGGAGCTTTGATGATAAAAATTCACCGTCGCTCTCCACTCCGAGAACTTCTTTCGCCCGGAATGTCAATAATTATCTGGATGTTACCATCACCAGTCACGATACGGGAGGCGTTAGTACCGGAACTTATACTTATGAGTACAATCCGGAGGGATATCCTACCAAAAGAACAACCAACACGGGAAGCATAACTACGTACGAGTATATCAAAAAATGAATAGGCATAACACTAAAATAAGACAAAAATGAAAATAAAAGTAATTTTTATACCGTTTATTGTGCTGCTTACAAGTATGGCCTTACCGGCTTGCGATAATGATGACCATGTAAATGATGGCAGCGGAAGAGGAAATTTCAAAATGTCAGTAAACGGCGCTCAACAATGGGAAAATGATATTGTCCAGGCTTTCTGCCAGCAAATACCCGGTGAGAACGGATACCTGCTAAAAATTATCGCTAAAAAGACTTCCGACAATACTACACCCAGCTTTAACCTTACGTATAGATTGGCATCAGGTCCGGGTTCGGAAACTTTTACATTTAATAAATCAGATGATACAGGAACAGTGGGTTATCACACCGATGGAAGTATTGAAGGGTTTTATAGTTTGGAGGACGGCGGCAGCATAACGGTTGCTATTACGAAGACTGCACCGGCTGCCAGCGGAACCATTACGTTAATGAGCGGTACATTCCATGGTACTTTGGTGAACCAGGACGATGAGCAGATTGAAATATCCGGCTCGTTTGATGATAAAGCATACCCTGATTACGATTAACTTTTGTTTTCAAAAAAGTTGTTAGCTACAGTACCAAACTCCAGGCGTAAGTTTCTGCTGGGAGGTCTCCCCTACTCTATGAAGGAAACATTATGCCTGGTTATCTTTGCATTTACTCTCCTGCTCCATAAAAATGGTTTGAGTAGGGAAAGCAAATTCCACCTGCCGCTCTTCAAACGTTTTATAAATATCCAGGTAGATGCTCTGCTGGATGTCCATATATTGGTTGTAATCGGCGCCGGCAATGTAATAAACAAATTCAAAATTGATACTGAAGTCACCCATGCTTTTAAGATGGCCGCGGTCATAGGTGGCGTTCTCCTTTTGCTGGATGATATTTTTCACCCACCCCGGTATTTCCTTTAATTTCTGATGGGAGGTTCCATAAATTACGCCTACTGAAAAAACCACTCTCCGTTGCTGCATCTTTTTGTAATTATGCAGCCGGGCGCCGGTAATATCCGCATTGGAAAAAACCAGCTGATCACCTTCCAGATTCCGTACACGTGTGGTTTTTATCCCGATCTGTTCAATCGTTCCTGCCATACCGTCAACTACCACAAAATCTCCTATTTCAAAGGGTTTATCAAAAATGATGGAAAAATAACAGAACAGGTCTCCCAGGATATTCTGTGCCGCCAGCGCAATGGCAATACCGCCTATCCCCATACCTGCTATCAGGGTAGTAACATTATAGCCCAGGTTATCGGCCAAAAAGATAATCCCGGCTACACTGATCAGCACATTGATAATAATGATCAGCCCTCTCGCCTGCTTTCTTTTGGCCTCATTATCATTTTGCGCATCGATATACGAATAGATTATTTTTTGAACAGCCCTGATAAGAAAACGGATGGCAAAAAAAGTAGTGCCGCAAATAAAGGCAAAATGAATTATTTTCTGCGCCAGATCAGGTAGGCTGAGTTGCTGTAAAGGGAAATAAATGACCGATATGTACAGAAGAGGGAGAAGAAATAAGCGAAAAGCTTCTACCAGGTAGTCATCCCATTGGGTTGTGCTGTATTTTACCCATACCGAGAGTTTGCGATGGATAAAAACTGAGAGAAGTTTCACCAATACTACCAGTGCTAAAATAGCTATTGCCGTGTAAGACCATTGTTCGAGGTTATTGTTAAAAAATAGTTTATGCATTCAATATTCTTTTATGTTACTATTCGGGCCCACCAAAAGCCATTAAAGCCGGATAACCCCTGACATAGGATGTCATGAAGAGGTTAATGATGATTAATAATCGAACTCATGTTGAAAGTGAAACAGAGCGTACAGCAAACGTACATTCACTTCTGAGTAAAAAGGACCTTCAGAGAACCTGCAATAAACCGAAACGGATTGCCCGTTATTGGAAGACTTCAAAACAAGTTATCTCAGATACGCTGACAGTGCAAAATTACAAAAACCATATGGGAAAGACAAATATAAGAGACTTTGTTACGGGAGGGGTCCCCAAATTGATGGCTGACAGCATTCAATCGTTTTTGTATTTCATAAACCTGTTCAAGTCTTTATTGTAACCATAAATAACCAGAATATCGTCAGCTTTCAAAATGGTTTCCGGTTGTGGAATACCCTGAACCTCGGTTATTGTTTTGGTTCTGCCGAGAAAGGAACTTTGCCGCGACTGCTTTAAAATAGTAAGAATAACTATATTAAAATTTTTTCGAAACCCAATTGTTTCTACTGATTTCCCGATACAGTTCACAGGTGTTTTCACTTCTACAATACTATAATTCTTATTAAGTTCGAAAGAATCAATCACTCCTTTCAGTGTAAGCTTTTTTGCCCATCGTTCAGCAGTTTCTTCTTCGGGCCTTACAATTTCATCTACTCCGATTGCCTTAAGTACATTTTCATGAAGAGGGTTGATAGATCTGCTTATCAATCTTTTCACACCCAGATTTTTGAACAATGCCGTTACCATAACGTTTACTCCCTGGTCTTCACCAATGCATACCATTACTATATCTGTATTTTGCAATGGCAAATCTGACACCGTTTCCTCGCTGGTTGCATCCATACAGATGGTGTGGGATATTTTTTCCTTCAGGGAATTGACTTTTTCCATTTTGAAATCAATCCCTATAACCTCGTTCCCCTGCTGCGTAAGCTTCTCAGCAAGTGATGCTCCGAAGTTTCCCAAGCCAACTATTATAAATTTCATTTTGAGACCAATTAATTAGTTTATTAAAATTTCTTCCGTAGGATATTGATAGTTCAATGCTTTTACTTTCT
>CAZFKK010000111.1:0-5192 GCA_964519735.1 uncultured Taibaiella sp. | reverse complement strand
TAATGATTATCAAGACTATTTTACTCTCACTGCTCAAATCACCTGTTATACCCAAACTCAACCCCACAGTGCTATAGGCAGAAAAACATTCAAAAGCAATATCCAACAATTTAATATGCGGATCAAAATGTGCAATAAAAAATATGCTGAAACCAATGGTAACTAATGAAAGTGTCATGGTGGCAAAAGCCCTTTTAACAGAAATGTCAGCAATTTCCCGCCTCCATATTTCAATTTTATCTTTACCCTTTGCAAGACTAAAAAAGTTGAGCGTTGCTATCGCAAAAGTACTTGTTTTGATCCCGCCTCCCGTAGATGCCGGTGAGGCTCCGATCCACATCAATAATATAATAATGATGACAGAAGAAAAATGCAACTGGCTAAAATCTATTGAGTTAAAACCAGCGGTTCTGGGTGTGGTAGCTGTAAACAGAGCGGTTATTATTTTACCTATACCATGATGAACATTCAACGTATTATAGTATTCTTTAGCATAAATTATAAGGGTACCTATAAGAATTAACAATAATGTAGTAATGAGGTTTATTTTGCTGCTCAAAGTTAATATCCAGGGCTTGTAACTACTTTTACCTGAAATAAAGAAAAGGATATATCTTCTGATAAAGTGTTTTATATAACGTAGAATGTTGATAACGATCGGAAAGCCCAAACCTCCGAAAACAAAAATTACGATTATGATAAGCTGTAATGCGTAATTGTTTACAAATCCCTCCTGCATCATTCCGTGTTTCAAAGTAGAAAACCCGGCATTACAAAACGCAGAGATAGAATGAAATGCAGAAAAGAATACCCGGTCAAAGTAAGAGGGCATCAGCTTTCGGTCAAGGCTAATGAATATTAAAGATGCCCCAATAAGTTCAATAAAAAATGTAATTCCCAGGATTCTCTTTAATGTAATAAATACTTCTCCTATTTTGTTAGAATTTGAAATATCGCTTAATGCTATTTGGTTCTCATAAGTAGACCCGCCTTTAAAAAAATAGCCAAAATAGCTGGCAAATGTCAAAATGCCTAAGCCACCGGCCTGTATGAGAAGCATAATGATGGTTTGCCCAAAAGTAGTAAAGTAACTACTTGTATCAACCGCAATCAATCCCGTAACGCAAACGGCGCTGGTTGATGTAAATAGTGCATCGATAAAGCTTATATCCTGATAAGTAGCTTTAGGAAGCATCAACAGCAAAGCACCAATGACTATTAACCCCACAAAGCTGATAATAAACAATTGAGCAGGATTCATAAAAGATCGTTTATAGCTCAGTCTTGCCCGGGTAAATTCCCTCAAAAATTTTAAAATGATGGCCAGACGTATCCAATGAGTAATTTCTGAAAAGCCACCAATTGATATTTGCTTATATAAACAATAAACTACAAAAAATACACTGATCAGGTCAAAAATAAAAACACTTAAAATAAATTCCCTGGGATAATAAGTATATCTCAAAGCCATATAAATCAACCCCATGACCAATACAAAAAAATATAAAGTCATGATCATTATCCGGATGGGTTGTGTCAGGGCAAAACCATAATCGTAAATGAGCCCGATTACCGCCATTATATGCACAACTACAATCAACCGTTGCAGCCACCTGTTATATAAGAGATCTTTCATTCTGACTATTCAATCTGGGTATCCCGAACAAGCAGGATGTCCGCAATGCCCATTCGCTCCTTAAGCCATTTTTTTACTCTGGCCTTGTCTTCCTCTTTTAATTTCTTATCCGTTTTATACAGTACTAAAAACTGTAACCGGGTACTATCGGTATCGGGGTATTTTTCTATTTTTCCCAGGGTAATGTTCCGGAATTCCGGGAAGAGAATATTTATTTCTTTCACCAGGCCGGGATTGTTCGCCTTATACCTGTCAAGCTCCTGCCGCAGCTTACTGATCGTAATGTCTTTTTCTGAAACCGATGCATTTTGCTTGCTGATCTCGTTCAGTATTTCCGCCTTGATGTCTTCCTCATCCTGCCTGAAAGTCAGCACCGTGTTATGGATGCCTTTTTCATCCAGCAGCCGGTTATACATGGCCATTTCATCAGGGCTGAGCTTTTTATTCAGAAAAGCCACGTCCACCCTCCTGGGATCGGAGTTATAATTTAACTTCTTATAAATTACGGTAAATCCGCGGCTTCCGAATTCGGTATTAATAAATTCTTCCACGGTATTGGTGAATTTCTTTTCGTTCCAAAGGTTATAGGCCAGGTAAAAGCTCGGAATGATCATAATCATGACCAATGCCGTGATGCCCAGCCGTATTTGCTTTTCAAAACGCCTTCCCCTAAAGCTAGCAGCCGGATAGTTAAGGTATTTTACTACAAAGAAGGTGGCAATGCAAATGAAAAAGCAGTTGATGGTATAAAGGTAAAATGCGCCCAGAAAGTAATAGAAATTAAAAGTGGCCAGCCCGTAACCTGCCGTACATAATGGAGGCATCAGGGCTGTAGCGATAGCTACACCGGGTATGGGGTTTCCTTTTTCTACCCGTGTGATGGCAATCACGCCTACGAGTCCTCCGAAAAACGCGATCAGCACATCATAAATATTAGGAGAGGTTCGGGCCAGGATTTCGGACTGGACATCTTTGAAAGGGCTCAGGTAAAAATAAAATGCAGAAACAAATAAACTTACTGCAGTAGAAATAAGCAGGTTCTTCATCGATTTCTTCAGCAGGGCAAAATCGTATGTTCCCAAAGCGAAGCCTGCCCCCACAATGGGGCCCATCAGAGGGGAAATCAGCATGGCT
This sequence comes from uncultured Taibaiella sp., assembly GCA_964519735.1. Lineage (GTDB taxonomy): Bacteria > Bacteroidota > Bacteroidia > Chitinophagales > Chitinophagaceae > Taibaiella. Next base: position 2,422 of record CAZFKK010000111.1, on the reverse strand, counting down.
CCTATGATCACCGCTGTTGAATTCACATTTAAACCAATGGAGGCAATGATAATGGCGCAGGCCAGGATCCAGAGGTTGGAGCCGCGGAATGAAGTGTTGGCAAAAACATTTTCAAGGACTTTGCTCTTTTCTTCTTCTCCGTAATGAAGATCAAAGAAATCAAACAGGTTATTGCTCATAAGCGCTTCGAAACAAAGTTAAATATTCAATGTATGTCCGCAATTATAACAATATTCTGCGTCATCCCAATGGCCTTCTTTATTGCAATGAGCGCAAACGATACCATTAAGCTTACGGTGTTCAGGATCGGTTTTGTAATTTTCCTTCATGGATTTACCGACTTCCCTGGCGATTTCCACCCCCACAATACCCGTAGGAACTGCAATGATTCCATACCCGATAATCATCAGTAACATGGAGAGAAGCTGCCCCAGCGTAGTAGTGGGCACCATATCTCCGTAGCCTACCGTAGTCAGGGTAACAATGGTATAAAATACACTTTTGGGAATATTGGTAAATCCGTTTTCCGGCCCTTCAATATAGTACATCAGGGTTCCAATCAAAACGGCAATGATCAGAACCGTATAAAGAAACACCATTATTTTGGCCCTGCTGGCCAGGATGGCCACTTTTAGTCTGGAGGATTCCCGCATAAATTCCATTAAGCCGAATACCCTGAATAAACGGAGCAGCCTCAGTATGCGGAAACTGCTCAGGATATGGCTTCCTTTGATAAAAACAGACAGGAACATGGGCAGGATAGACAAGAGGTCGATCAGGCCGTAAAAACTGAAAATATATTTAACCGGCTTTTTACTGACAAAAATCCGTAATGCATACTCCAGGGTGAATACGGTCGTAAATATCCATTCAAGAATAACGAGTTCCCGGTGATAGATATAATCCACCCCTTCTACCGTTTCCAGCATAATCGTAAATACACTCAGTAAGATCGCCACCAGCAGGCCAATATCAAATGCCTTTCCGGCAGGAGTGTTTACACCATAAATGATGATATAGACTTTCTGACGAAACAAATCCACTCTGCTTTTCGGCCATTTACGGTTTGCGGGCATCGGCTGATCTTTAATTTTCGCTATGTTTTTTACTTTGCCTGTTGAGTACGAGATACCCTAATACCCCACCGATAATGGAAGCGGCAAAAATGCCCACCTTGGCCTGCACCTTGTACGTGTCATGCGTAAAGGCCAGCTCGGTGATAAACAAAGACATGGTAAAACCGATGGATGCCAGCAATCCCAATCCAAAAAGGTTTCTCATATTCATTCCGTTCGGGAAAGGTGCAATTTTTAATTTTACACAAAGCCAGGTGAAGCCCACTACTCCCACTACCTTCCCGATCAGCAGGCCCAAAGCCACACCAAGGGCCACATTTGTACTGAAGAGCTCATTGATATCGATATCCAGTACCGATACGCCGGCATTGGCTAAAGCAAATATCGGGATGATCACAAAGGTAACAAAGGGGTGCATGGCATGCTCCAGCTTCTGAAGGGGAGGAATGGCCTTCTCCGTGTCTGAATTCAACCCTTCCAGTATGTGGAGCTGCTTATTGGTTAAAGTCGGTACCTTATCATTTGGGTCAGCCTGGGTAAACTGGTTCAGATGTTTCCTGATCCGGGCTATCAGCACCTGCTCCTTTATTTTCACATCAGCAGGAATGGTAAAGGCGGCCAGTACGGAAGCGATTGTAGCGTGCACGCCCGATAAAAGAAAAGCCGTCCAGACACCACCAATACCCAGAATAGCATAAAACAGTATGCTTCTTACCCCCATTTTGTTCCCCAGGTACATCCCTAAAAGAAACAGCAGCCCGATGCTCAGGTTCATCATGGAGATATCAGACGTATAGAAAAAGGCAATGACCAAAACAGCACCCAGGTCATCTACAATGGCCAATGCTGTCAGGAAGACTTTTAGTGCCAGTGGGATCCGGTTACCTAACAGGTACAGTACGCCTAAAGCAAAGGCGATGTCAGTAGCCATGGGAATTCCCCAGCCACTGTGCACCTCTCCCCTCGGATTTAATGTAAAATAGATGAGGGCCGGAACGAGCATTCCCCCCATGGCCGCCGCTATGGGGAGCATGGCTTTCCGGGGATTGGAAAGCTCGCCTGCCACGATTTCCCGTTTCAGCTCCAGGCCCACCACGAAAAAGAAAACCGCCATCAGACCATCGTTGATCCAGTGATGCAGGTTGTATTCCAGGTAAGTATTTCCGTTAAATACGAATCCCAGTTCCTGTTCAAAAAAATGATGATACTGGTGATGCCAGGGAGAATTGGCAAGTATCAGAGCAACTATCACACTGATACCCAGCACCAGTCCGCCTGATTTTTCCTGCTCTATGAATTTCTGAATGGGTCTGACTACCTTATCAATGGGGGCTTTCTTAATTTGA
>CAZFKK010000110.1:4997-8904 GCA_964519735.1 uncultured Taibaiella sp. | reverse complement strand
TGCCGCGACCTTTGGCTGCCCGGACAGGGATAATGACGGTGTGGCTGATGGCGATGATCTTTGCCCTGATGATCCGGGTACGCTGGCTACCGGTGACTGTCCCGATCGTGATGGCGATCTGGTGGCGGATAAGGATGATTTATGTCCGGATGCACCAGGACCGGTACTGTATAAAGGCTGCCCGGATACCGATAACGATGGCGTTCCGGACAACGAAGATAAATGTCCTTTACAAGCGGGACCTGTGGCGCAGCAAGGTTGCCCGGACACCGATAATGATGGCATTCCCGATCACCTGGATAAATGTCCTGAAGTAGCCGGTACCCTGGCCAACAGTGGCTGCCCTGAAGTTCGGGCTGAAGTGAAAAAGAGACTGGCCTTTGCCGCCACAGCTATCCAGTTTGAAACCGGGAAAGCCGTGATCAAAAAGCAATCCTATAAATTGCTGGATGAAATTGTAGGCATACTGAACGAATACCCCGATTATAAGATGACCATCGACGGCCATACCGATAATGTAGGCAATGCCACCCGTAACCTGGAATTGTCCCGGCAAAGAGCGCTTTCCGTGAAGAATTACTTTGTGGCCAAAGGCATATCTACTGAGAGAATAGAGACCGAAGGATACGGGGATACGCAACCTAAGGCAACCAATAAGACGGCCGGGGGACGTGCGCAAAACAGGAGAGTGGAGATGGACCTGGAACTCAGGTAATTTTCTGGGATTATAAATCAAACACATTCAGAAATTAAGTATTTTATATAAAATGGCTTTGGGATTTTTCGTAAGTTTGGAGGATATAAGACACGGTTAATTATGAACAAAGAAAATTCTATTCAAATATTTGAGGAAAAGAAAGTAAGAACACTTTGGGACGAAGACAAAGAGCTTTGGTACATTTCCGTTATTGATGTGATTGAGGTATTAACCGGTACTAAACGCCCCAGAAAATATTGGAACGACCTGAAAGCCAAACTGCAAAGTGAAGGAAGTGAGTTGTCCGAAAAAATCGGACAACTGAAAATGCAGTCATCAGATGGCAAATTTTACAAAACAGACGTTGCTGATACAGAGCAAATTTTCAGGTTGATACAATCTATTCCATCACCCAAAGCCGAACCTTTCAAACTTTGGCTGGCACATTTGGCATCAGAGCGATTAGATGAAATGCAAGACCCCGAAATTACGATTGACAGGGCTCTGGAGCAATACCTGAATTTAGGTTATTCTGAAAATTGGATCAACCAACGCCTGAAAAGTATTGAAATACGCAAAGAATTGACGGATGAATGGAAAAAACGGGGAATGAAAGAAGGCGTACAATTTGCCACACTCACCGACATTATCACTAAAACATGGGCCGGCAAAACCGCTAAAGAATATAAAATCCTGAAAGGGTTAAAAAAAGAAAATCTTCGGGATAATATGACCAATACCGAATTGATTTTAAATATGCTTGCCGAAGCTTCCACAAAGGATATCTCACAAGCAGTAAATCCCGAAACTTTTGAAGACAACAAAAAAGTAGCTCAGCAAGGCGGAAATGTAGCGAAAGTAGCCCGATTGGAATTAGAGGCTAAAACAGGTAAAAAAGTAGTAACATCTTTAAATGCCAAAGCTGTTTTAAATGCAAAGAGTAACGCTAAAGAAATAGAAGTTAAAAAACGGGATAAATAATTCAGGGCCATCAGTATAATACAGCTACCGAAATTATTTGGGCGTATATAGAAGTTAAACATTTTAAGGACGAAATCATTTTGTAGAGCATCATTCATTTTGTCATTTTCCCCTCCTTTAGGAGCGGATAATTCTCTGTAAATTTGCAAGACAAACCCGGTAAAAAGAAAGAAGAATATATTATCGATTCAAAGGGATTCCTATGGCAAAAACTGATTTTAAGACGGTGGAGGGCTTGCGTAGGTTTCCGCCCTATTCAATCAGCCCTATTTGCATGGCAATCTTAATTAAACCTGCAGTATTTTGAACATTAAATTTCTGATAAAGAGACAACCTGTTATTTTGTATTGTGCGGTAGCTTAGGAAGAGTTCATCAGCAATTTCCCCGTTGGTTTTACCTTCGGCAACCAACTCAATAATCCTTTGCTCTCTTTGGGTCAGTTTTGGGGTGGCGGGATTCTTTTCAGCCGACGGGTGTATAAATGCTTTTAATAGCATATCCTTCATCTCCGGTTCCAGATATTCCTTCCCTTCGTAAATTTCATTAATGGCATGTATCAAAATATCAAGTTTCACATTTTTAAGAAGGTAGCCTTTACAGCCGTTCTTTATCATTTCTTTAATATCCAACGGGTTGTCTATACTGGTCAGGGCAATTACTTTAATTTGCGGATACTTATGCGTAATAATTTTAACTAAGTCAATACCAGATGAATCCGGAAATTGGATATCCAGTAAAAGAATATCCGGCTGCCGGGTAGCCAGACGTTCTATAAGTTCACGGCCACTTTGATAAGTATCCAGGATATAAAAAGTCTTCTCTTTGCTTAAAAGAGTTTTCAGACCATCTAACACGATTGTATGATCATCTGCAATACCAATATTTATTTTCATATTGCTTCACTTTAAATTAAAACCACTGAATATTATGTTGTTTTTAGGGTATGCTTTTGCATATTAAACTCTAAATATACAGATGTCGTTTTGCCACGTTCTATCTCCATTATCCCGTTTAGCAATCCGATTCGCTGATTCAGGTTCTGTAGTCCTATACCAGACTCCTTACCGCTATCCTCCCAATGACAGTTCACACCATCATCATCTATGGTTATATTCAATGAAGTCTGGTGAATGTTAAACTGGATAAGGATACTCTTTGCTTTCGCATGCTTAATAATATTATTGATCAGCTCCTGGATGATCCGGTAGATATTCAGTTGAAACTCCTCTGATAGTGTCGGGAGCTTGCCTACTACCTGGAATTCCATCTCGATATTGGTCAGCTTACCGATCTTGCTGCAATAGATCTCCAATGATTTTTCCAGCCCGGCCTTTATCAGTATATCCGGTAACAGATTATGTGATGTAGTACGAAGCTCGTTAATGCTTTGGTCCAACTGCGCGATTATGGAACGGTACTCCTGGTTTTGGGTATTGGAAAACGCGCTAAAATGCGTTTTGATCACCGATAGCTGGCTTACTATTCCATCATGCAATTCTTTAGCCAGGCGACTCCGCTCCTTTTCTTCTCCTTCCATACTTGCTTTCATACGCATAATGGTCATTTTATGTTTTCTCCTAACCAGGAAAAAAGCAAATAATAAAATAATCATGGCCAGGAAAGTGATGAAAATATAAAGCACTCTTCTTTGCTGTTCCACTTTAAGCCTGGTCTGTGCAATCACTTTGTCTTTTTCTGCGGCCCGGTACCGGCTTTCCATTTCAGCTACTTTACGGGAGCTTTCATTTTTAAACATTTCCTCATTTAGCTGAATTTGCTTCTCTTTAAAAATGGCTGATTCCTTATAGTTTCCGAGGTTGAACAGGGCTACTGAAAGCTGGCTGTAGCCGTTTCTCAGTAACCTGATATTGTTGTACTGCTCGGCAATACGAATGCCATCCTGCAAATACTTCTTTGCCTTTTCAAATTGCCCCAGTTGGTTGTAATTGTAGCCTACAATAAAAAAAGAGTTGATTTTGTTATGATAAGAGTCAAAATCCTGTGATAATTCATGGCACTTCAGGCTGTAGGCCAATGCTTCCTGCGGCTTTTGCTCCGCCAGCAGGCAGGCTGCCATGGTATGATAACATCCGGCCAGCTTGCTGGGTATCCGGATCAGTTCGGCGGAGTCAATAATATAGCTCAATATTTTTTTTACCGCTTTATAATCACGTTTTGCATTATAATAATACGAAGCCTTATTGATCAACGCACCTACATAAATATCC
>CAZFKK010000110.1:0-4987 GCA_964519735.1 uncultured Taibaiella sp. | reverse complement strand
TAAATATCCGTATCCCCTGCCAGCAATGCCAGCTTTGCAGCACTGTCAAAATAAGCCAGACTTTGGTCACCCAGGAGAAGTGTACCGGATACCGAGCCGAGACTTAAATAAACCTTGCTTAATCTTTGATAATAGTCACTATCTGTTGGTTGGATACCTGCTTTCAACACCTGCAGAAGTGCAAACGAAGAATCCAGGTTACCCAGGCTGTAATAAGCCTCTGCTGTTTTAAGCGTTAAGTAGAAAGCATAATGCTGTTGTGTATTCAATTTATCGAATAAAGCATAGACATCGGGAATATGGCTATAGGCTTCATAAGCATAATGGATGGAGACCAGGTGGTAGGCTTCTCTTAAATAACCCGCTCGTTGCTTTTTCAACCGGTTTAAATGTTGGGTGAAATAGAGATCAGCTTCCTGGTAATATTGATAAGCAGCAATAGTATCGTTTTCGGAACGGGCTTTTGTGATGAGTTTCAGGTAAGCATTATGAACACCGGTGGTATGATTAACCACCAGGCTTTTACGTAACATCTCCTTATATAATTCCCCCGAATCGGAATGAACCACCGTTATGGTTTCTAAAATACGCGGCACCTGGACTTCGGGCTGGGCGAAAGCATTACCCGTGTTATTTTTTATAGGCTCCTCCCTATCCGTACAAGACCATATGCCGGCCGTCAGCAGGCAAAGGAATAGATAAAGTCGTTTCGTACACATAAGGAGAATGCCGGTTACTGCTTTTAATTAAAGAACTTTAGGATAGTTCGCGTACTGCCCATCATATAGTTCAATTGTGCTATATACTCTAACATAATAGAGTATATAGGCTATTGCAAGGTAGGAAATTGTTATTTAATATTGCATGGAACAAACAAATTGTATATGATCAGCGCTGTCAAAAATAAAATATTTCATTATTTATGGAGCATTGCTTTGCTGTTTGCTTTTTCTTATAATTTTAATGCCTATGCCATTAAGCCCGTTACCGAATGGGCCAAGCGGATAGGAGGAAACCAGGGAGATGAATCGGGTGACATCACCCACGATGCCAACGGTAATGTTTATGTAACAGGCCTGATTCATGGCCCGGTTAACTTTGACCCTGGCGGTTCTGATTTCACCCTTAGTAGTACCGGTCCTGGTGGCTTTATAAGCAAGTATGATCCTGATGGCCGCTTTGTCTGGGCAAAGCGCATTGGTGAACAAGGATATAGTTACGGCAGGGTACTAAAAGCGGACGATTTTGGTCATCTTTATATAGCCGGTGGAATGGGTGAAGAAACAAAATTTGATCCCGGTGCTCCAACTTTAGGTCCGGGGGGGATGTATATACTGAAATTGGACACTGCCGGAAATTTTATCTGGGCAAAAAACCTGAGCCCGAATGGTTTCATGGTTCCCAACGCCATAGACATAGATCCATACGGAAATATTTATGCTACAGGTGAATTTTCAGGGACATTAGCTATAAATCTACCGGGCAGCCAGGTTAACGTAACTTCAAATGGACTGAATGATATCTTCGTAGTAAAGCTGGATTCAACCGGTGAGGTTACCTGGGTAAAGGGCTTCGGAGGAGGGAACGTGGACAATGCCTATTCTATAGCGGTAGACGGATCAGGAAATGTTTATACTACAGGCGCTTATTCAGGAACACTGGATTTCAATCCTGATCCGAATGAGGATTTTAAAATTACCGCTTCTACGTCCGGTACTAACCGGGAAGCCTTTATTTCCAAACTGGATGCCGCCGGCAATTTTGTCTGGGCGAAGACATTTGCAGGTCGGGGCGAAGGAAACGGCATCACTGTAGGTACATGTGGAAACATCTATGCCACAGGCTATTTTAACGGCCCGGTCGATTTTGATCCTGGTCCATTGCAGGAATTGATAACAGGAAGTTATTCATTGTACGTAGCTAATTTAGATACTGCCGGGAATGTGCTTTGGGTTAAATCAATAGGGCGCAACATTTTCCCATTTTCAATGGAGACAGATCAGCAATCCAATGTGTATGTTACCGGGCGGTTTAATGCCAGCAGGATGAATTTCAATCCCGGCCAGGGTGCCTCCGATACTTTTTACCTGAGCTCTGTCAAATGGGATGATGCCTTTATACTTAAGCTGAATGCAGCAGGTAATTTCGCGTGGGCCACAAGCTTTGGCAGTGAAGCGGCCGATGCCGGGCGTGCTTTATCGATTGACAAAAACAATTATGTACATGCTACAGGTATCTTTCAACTTGATCTGATCTCCGATACGGCATTTAATAAATTCTCCCTGAAATCATCTGGTGCTTACGATATCTATACCATGAAGATGAAGCAGGTGTGCCCGGATACCTCATCATCTATAATGAATCTTAAACTCTGTGATGATCATTTCACATTGAATTGCAGGGATTACACCGAAAGCGGTACCTACACACAAGTTTTTCAAAACACCAGGGGCTGCGACAGTCTCCTGACCCTGATCTTGTCCTTAGGCAGCATCGAAAAGCCGGAAATTACCGTGCATGCTGATTTTCAATTAGGCACGCACTTGTCTTACCATACTTACCAATGGTTTTCGAATGGGCGAATTATGGCCGGTGAAACCGATAGCGTGCTTCTTGTAACAGAGAATGGAGATTACTATGTTGTCGTCACTACAGAAAACGGATGCATCGATACTTCTGATATTTACAAAGTAACGAACGTTTCGATCATCCCTCCTGCGGATCATAGCCCATCTCTTAAGCTATATCCCAACCCTTCTCAAAGCGTAGTCTATATAAAGTCTTCAGGCATAGTAGATATTATTCTTACAGATATTACCGGTAAAGAAATCAGGAGCGTAAAAAAGGCCACGGTTATCCCGGTTTCAGATCTGGCTGAAGGCATTTATGGTTTACGTATTTACGACCAGCAGGGCAGGTTGATAAGTGTCGAAAAAGTAATAAAAATGAAATGATCAATAAGCAATTTATTGAATATGAACGAACACCCTAACTAAAATTTACAATGATGAGCAATAAAAGTAAGATCTTTACAATAGCTGCCATGCTTGGCGCTTTGGGCGCCCAGGCGCAGGGTATGTCAACGCTCAATGCCAGTGGTGGAAGCAAAGAGATAGCCGGTTCGGTTTACGAATATTCAATTGGCGAAATGACGTTGGTACATACTGCGTCCTCCCCCAATTTAATGGTCACGCAGGGGCTGTTACAGCCGATGGATGCACCCGTCGGTATTGCAGAAAGGATCCTGCCTGATAATGCCCTGACCGTTTATCCCAATCCTTCGCAGGACCTGCTTTACATCCAGCCTAATCTATCTGGCACCGGCACTTTAACCCTGACCTTGTCAGATATAGCGGGCCGCCAAATCAGTCAACAATCTGTAGTCCTGCAGACCGGGAAGGAAAAGCAAAGCCTTAGCTTACATGCAGTGGTTTCCGGGTCCTACTTGCTGAAAGTCCTATTCGATCAAAACGATCAGAAGTACATCCAGAGTTTTAAAGTTCAAAAAGTCAATTAATTTTTAAAAGCTAAAAAAAATTCGGTTATGAAAAAAGGATTTATTATTTTTTTAGTCTGCGCAGGTGCTCATATGCTTACCCGGCAAGCAGCAGCCCAGGCACCTCAGAAATTCAACTATCAGGGTATAGCAAGAACTTCAGCAGGTTTGGCACTTGGCAATAAAAATTTAAGTATAAAGATCAGCATCATGGACGGCAACAATGACGCCGCCAATGTCCTCTATGCCGAATCTCAAAAGGTAACCACCAATACATCCGGCTTATATAATCTAGGCATAGGTGGAGGTACTGCAATAACCGGAACAATGGATGGCATCAATTGGGGAAGCGGCGACAAATATATTAAAGTGGAAATGGACCCGGAAGGCGGCACCGCTTATGCCGATTTAGGTACTACTCAATTATTAAGTGTTCCCTACGCACTATATTCGATGAACGGGACACCTGGCCCTAACGGCCCCAAAGGAGATGCTGGTCCGGCCGGTCCTAAGGGAGACGCCGGTTCTCAAGGCCCTAAAGGCGATGCAGGCCCGGCTGGTGCTCAGGGACCGACCGGACCGCAAGGACCTAAAGGCGACCCCGGGAGTGCCGCAACAAATGGCTGGCTGATTACGGGAAATACCAATACGACCGCTGCAAGCTATATAGGCACCACTAAAAACGCACCTTTTATTGTTAAAGTAGGCGATAATTCCGGAGAAGTGGTCAGTGGTGGTCAACTCCAGGCCGGCTATGTAAGCCCTTCCAATACAAATACCCTATGGGGATATGGTGGTCTCGACAAAACGCTGATAGGAACTACGTCAAAAGAGAATACAGGTGTCGGCGCATTTGCTTTACAAAACAATACCGGAAATGGAAATGTAGGGATTGGTTATAAAGCGATGAGTAACCATGACGCAGGGGATAATAATATCGCTATTGGCCCTAACACACAGATTACGGGCCCCTCAAAAGGTAGCGCAAGTATTAATTCCATTGCGATAGGCGCTAACGCTAACATCCAGGGGAGTAATTCGATTGTAATCGGTACCGGGATAAATGTTATTGAAGATAATGCGGTTACTATAGGTAATTCTTCCATAACAAAAATTGGCGGGCAGGTGAGCTGGAGCACCTATAGTGATGGGCGCATTAAAACCAACATACAGGAAAATGTGCCCGGACTGGCCTTTATCAATAAATTAAGACCCGTGACTTATCATCTTGACATCCATACCCAGAATGAGCTTCAAGGTATTTATACCCAGGATATAGAGGGAAAGTATGCTATTGAAAGTGTGCAACAAACGGGTTTCATAGCACAGGAAGTAGCAAAGGCAGCCAGGGACATTAATTTTGATTTTAATGCTGTGGTGACACCTGCAAGCGACAGAGGTTTGTATTCAATAAGATATGCTGAATTTGTGGTGCCCTTAGTAAAGGCGGTACAGGAACAACAAGAGCAGATTAAAGAACAACAAAAAATT
>CAZFKK010000109.1:0-8920 GCA_964519735.1 uncultured Taibaiella sp. | reverse complement strand
GCATTTACAGAGACTTTGGAGGAGACAACACGGGGTACAATAATATTATTGTCCACGAACTGGATAAGGGTATACGCTGCGACGATCAGTGCGGGTGTGGCAAAACCTTCTTTAGTGACAATAGACATCAGCACCGGAAGCAATATGGCGATAATCCCTCCTATATAGGGAATCAGGTTAAGGATCGCGCCGATCACACCGAGTAATATGGCATATTGCACCCCCAAAATGAGTAAGGCAACAGAGTTTAATACGGCAATAATAGCGGTCTCTATCATCAGCCCCACGATATAACTCTGCACCGCACTCTTGGTCTCCTGCAGAATCTCGGCGACCTGGCCTGAATTATCTTCATCGAATACTTCAAAAATAAAATTCAGGATAAGCGGCTTGTAGAATAACAACAGGAAAACATACAATGGGATCAGGACAAAAAAACTCAGCATACCAAATACGGTGTTCAGGGTCTGTCCTACATAGGCTTTGCTGCTGTTCATGGCTTCATTAACCATACTCAGTTGCTTTTGAGAAGAAATGCCGAACTGGCTGGACAACCAACTCTGAAGCTGATGTAATAAGGAAAGAGATTTGGCTTTAAGCTGGGGGATCATCTCCCCAAACTGCACGATCTGGGAAGAAAGAAAAAACAGGATGCCCGCCAATACCAGGATAGCGATGAACAAGGTCAGCAGGATGGCTACGATCTTGTTGACGCCCCATTTCTGAAAACGGTTATATAGTGGATTGAGCAGGATAGCAATAAGTCCTGCAAAGGCAAAGGGGACCAGTACATCCTGAAGCAGGCTAATAATATAGAATAAAAGATAAAGCCCGATCAGGACCAGGGGCGCTTTGATATAAAAAGGATAATTCAGATGTGCAAAGCGTGATTGTCTTCCTGTACTGTCGGCAGGATTGTCTTTTTTACCTTTGAAAGTATTATCCATAAAAAAAGATTTATTTACTGTAAATCTAAGTTTATATTCAGACAAAACCACTTTTGAAACAAAATATTATTAAAGAGGGTAATAGACTGATCATGCAGCCAAGTCTCTAGACAAATGAAAACCCCGATCCCGGGAGGATCGAGGTTTTCATGATGTTATCCCATTTCCTGTTTATAAATTACCATTTAATAAACATTTCTGTTTTCAGAGGGATACCATTTCTATCCGTAAATTTCAACAGGTAATTGCCTGCAGCCAGGTTGCTGACATCTATTGCCTTTACGTCATTTACGTGTAGCAATACCCTGCCTTCCATACTGCAAATAGTAACATTTAAAGGTAGATAGGACTCTATATTCAGTATATCCTGGGCAGGATTAGGATAGATCCTTATGGCCTCCTGCCCGTTATTAAGGTCATTTACCCTGGAATAATTGGTTACTTTATAGACATCCGAAGTATCGGCACAACCAAATTCATTAGTAACGATAACGAAATAACTGCCGTTAGCAGCAACGGCCAAAGTATCAGCAGTAGCATTTGCAACAGGAGCACCGTCAAGGAACCATTGATAACTTGCATAAGCACCTGCTGTTCCCAGCACAAAACCGTTGATCGTAATCACCGCCGGCTCCAGGGAAATAACATTTACCGGGAGTAGCAAAACTTCGCTGGTATCTGTTCCGCAATTTATCCTGCTTACGCGAAGCGTATCCGTACTGCCGTCATTACCCGCTGTTATCGTAATGCTGCCTCCGGAGTTATTGCCTTCCCATCCCATGGGCAACTGCCAGACATACTCGCTATTACTGGTATCCCCGGGAACGGAATACACCTGGACACTATTGGCACATACGGAATCAGGGCCAATGATATAAGGTATATTTGGAGCATAAGCACAAAATTTCACCAGAAAGCCATCGGCAAGACCGGCGAATGTATCCTGGAAGCTGTTGGAGGCACCAGGTAAATCTTTACTTTGAGTAATACCGCATATATAGAGACTGCCCAGGCCATCCATTGCAATACTATAGGTATTTTCAGCGCTGCTGCCGCCATAATAAGTACCCCACTGTAACACGCCGGCATTATCAAACTTAGTTAAAAATGCATCGTCACTTTTCAGGATGGTATCCTGCCCGGATGTCGCAATTCCATCAGGACTTCTGGTATATCCCGTCAGGTAAATATAATTATCATCACAAAGTATTCCAGCCAGCTGATCAGGGCCGCCGGCCGGATCCAGTCCACCATAGTAAGTAGCCCACTGCCGTTTTCCGTCAGCGTCGAATTTCACCAAACCACAGTCCAGGCGGCCCACTAAAGCATCCGGGTGACTGCCCGTCGTAGCAATCCCGGTTAAAGAGTTGGTATGAAAGCCCAGGTATACATTCCCCGAGTCGTCGGTGCTTATTAGATTGTTCCCAAGCATGTATTCACTATTAGGACCACCATAATAAGTCGCCCACTGCCGCTGCCCGGCTTCATTGAACTTTGCTACATAAGCGTCTGTAACTCCCCCAAGCGTAGTTTGAAAACCGTTGGCTGTTGCAATTTTATCTGTACTTTGTGTGAGCGCTGCTACGTAGATGCAACCCCTATAATCATAAGTTATGGAACAACCCGTCATTTCATTCTTTGTATCTCCGTAATAAGTTCCCCATTGCCTGGTACCTGAACTATCAAATTTTACGATGAAATGATCAACACCGCCACCGAAGGCCGGCTGGTAGCTGCTAGCAGTAGCAATTCCTGTAAGGCTCTTGGTAGTACCCACCATATAAACGTTAGTTGAAGTATCACAGGTTACGGCATAGCTATTTTCGCTGGTGGAACCGCCGCCGTAGTAAGTGGCCCAATGGCGTACACCTGCCGTATCAAATTTCGCCAGGAAAGCACTCTGGCTGCCGCCATAAGTGGCTTGATAGCTATTAGCGGTAGCTATATCTATAGCGCTCCTGGTACTTCCACATAAATAAATTCCGTTATGACGATCAAAAGTAATGCCACGGCCCTGATCCTCATCCGGTCCTCCATAATAAGTGGCCCATACCCTTTGCCCCTTGCTGTTAAACTTTGCCAGGAAAACATCATAAAGTCCCCCTTTAAATATTTCCTGGTGACTGCCCACTGTGGCAATATTACCACTCCCCTGGGTATTACCTGTTGCATATACATTCCCGGATGCATCACAGGTAATATTGTTCACCATATCGAGACCTGAGCCACCATAATAACTTGTCCAATGAATGGTAGGATCTATAGTGAGTAAACTACGGGGATTAAAGTCTCCGGTTTTAAACCCTATCTCCTTATCTTTCAATGTAAAGGATGAAGCAACTTTTGTTCCATTCTCCAGGAAACTATAAGGTGCCCGTTCTGTAATGTTGCCCATTGGCGTTACTGCAGTGAGGTCACCGTTAACATCTATTTCCAGAGAAGAAGCGCCGCTGTATTTTAACCTGATATCGGCAATATTACCGCCCGGCTTTACCACGAAATCATATTCCAGATAACCGTTCTTAATATACAATACCCAGTCTATATTGGGATAAACATTTTCGTAAGTAATTTTTTGATAACTACGTGCTATATTGTCCTTGCCCCCAAATTGAGGAAGGTAATAGCGTTCCCGGTAATCCTGTTGACCCTGGGTAGTTATTTTAGTGGGCTTACCGGCACCGATCAAGGTAACGTCCATCCTATATCCTTCATACAGGGAAGAGGTAAGGGAGGATGCCTGATCAGGATCAGAAGTCCGTGAACCGCCCGCATCAATTGCAGGATTTGCTACTCCGGATTGATTATCAACAGGTTTTGCCCATTGATAATGAATCTGGCCGGCACCCACGAAAATATTCAGGCCCGGGCTTCCCAACTTGAACTGAATATCGGGACGGCTGTTGCCATATTGGTCGGTAACCTGGCCTTTGTTTTCAATAAAGCTGAGCGGGGGCGCAGCATATATGTGTTCGGGCAGGGGCCGGGCATTTAAATCCCCGGAGCAGTACAGGTTACCTAAAAACAAGGAAAGTAGTAAGGTTTTAAGTTTCATAAGACTGTATTTAGTAAAGTTAAGAAAAAGGACGGGCGCACGCTATCCATATGCAAATAGAGTGTATTTCTTGCTTTACCGGCATGTCCTTTTGGTGGATTTTAGATTTTGTAATATATTTTACATTAATTCTACAAAGATTCCACAAGTAATGGTAGACAGGTGCTACCGGATCATTAATGGAATTAAGGGTATAAATATATTTCGCTGCTCCGGGTAAAACAACAATAAACGTTCATCAGGCAAATTTAAAATGGATAATATAGTAGCTTTATACTTTGGACAGGTCCAAAACACAACCTGTTATCTGCTATGCGAGACCAATATAAAATAAGAACCTTTTTCCTGATCAGTTTATTGTTCCTGAAATTTACCGTGAATGCTCAAGCTGAGTTCGAATACAACCTGGAAATAGAAGAGCCTATGTCCATCTCCCATAAATTCGGTATGGCTCCTTATGAAGGTTTGCAGGTCTGGACGCAACTCAAAAATAGGCCCCACTTTTTTTATCTCAGCCTGTTATATACCGGCGACACCTTATATGAAAGGGGGGCCTATGAAGCAGCGATAGGATGGTACCAGGCTGCATTACCTTATTACTTTTTATTTAAACGCAATAAGCTGTCACCTGTGTATGGCAGGCTTGCCAATACCTACCAGGCAATAAGCGATCCTACCCTGGCTATTGCCTATAACCTGAAAGCATTGGAAAAGGTCAGCGATTTCGACAACCCCGAAATCACCTCAGCCAAACTTTATACGAATATAGCCTCGACACTCCTGCTTATCGCAGATTACGACAAGGCATTATCCTATGTCAACAAAGCACTTCCTATTTTTGAACGTAAAAAAGATGCGGTCAACAGGGCTGTTGCCTTAGTCAATAAAGCCCGTATACTGACACTATCAAAGGAAACCGCAAAAGTTACGGAACAATATACTGCTGCTCTCGGTTTAATCGATGAACTGCAAGCGACCGGAAATAGCACACAGAAAACAAGGACTTTAAAAAGTCAGATCATCAGTAATATTTCTGGCTTTTATATAGAAGAAAAGAAACCGGACTCTGCTCTGTTTTATCTTCGTAAGATAAATAAAGAAATCAATTACCTTCCTTTATATAATCAAACCATAATTAAATACCTCTATGGAAATGTTTATTTTGAGAAAAGGAAATACACCACTGCCGTTTTATACCTGCAGCAGACTTTACTGATCGCTCAGGAAGAAAAATTTAAAGATATTATTGTCAGTGTCCACCGGTCGCTTGCCAATCTGTATAGCGAGATGGGTGATTATGAAAATGCCTGGGAACATGGATCCAGGTATTTCAATTTACAACAGAACCTTTTTGCGAAAACCAAGAAAAATATAAATGACATCAATAGCCTGGAATCCAAATACCTGCTGGCGAGGAAAGATAACGATCTCATGGAAAAGCAATTATTAATTGCCAGGCAGGAAAAAAGTATCGTGCAGAAAAATTTTCTCATCTTCACTGTTATCATAGGTAGTGCGGCTTTACTAGCCATTTTAGGCATACTCTACAGAAGCTTTCACCGGAAACAGTACTTTCTTTTGCAGCAGGAAGAGATCAGGCGGCTGAAGGCCATGATGAAAGGAGAGGAAAACGAACGTACCCGGCTGGCGCGGGAGTTGCATGATGGTATCGGTGGCATGCTGGCCGCTATTAAAATAAACCTTAGTTCTATCAGAAAAGAATACCGGCAACTTTCAGAAATTGAAAAGCTGGATACCATCTCTTACATGCTGCAGGATACCAGTTCTGAAGTGCGCAAAACCGCCCATAACCTGATGCCGGATGTCTTAATCCGGCATAACCTGGAAGACGCCTTATTGTTTTATTTCAGTAAGATCAATGAAGCCAAAAACCTGCAACTGGATTTACATTGCCATGGGGACCTGGCGCAGCTTTCTAAATCCGAGGAGCTGATGCTATATCGTATCATCCAGGAGCTGGTACAAAACATTCTAAAACATGCCCGCGCTACGCAAGCCGAAATACAAATCATAGTACATGAAGGCCTGTTAAATATTTCGGTAGAAGACAACGGAATCGGGTTTGACACTAACCAGCAAAATGAAGGATTTGGCCTGCAAAACCTTCGATACAGAATACAGGCTTTACACGGTGAAATTTCCATTACTTCAGAAAGGGGCAAAAATACTACGGTTCATATTGATTTTGACCTGCAAAAACTACACAGCATTAATGGATAAGATTTTCTATGCCCTGATTTGTCCTTGCCATAAAATAATTATACCTTTATCCGGCATGAGGATACCCTCATTATTTCCTAAATATGAATATTCGCGTTGCTATAATAGATGACCATCCAATGATGGTACAAGGGTTGCAGGCTATGTTGTCGCATTATTCACATATTCAGGTAATCGCAACTTACTTAAACGCTATGGACCTGATGGATGGCCTGGAGCATAATCGTCCTGATGTATTGTTGCTGGACATTCAACTTCCGGACAGACCAGGAGATGAATTGGTTCCCGAACTACTGAAAAAATACCCCTCACTGAAAATTATCGTACTTACTAATTTTGACAGCAGCATGTACGCTACGAAAATGATATGGCAGGGTGTGCATGGCTATTTACTCAAAACTACAGCAGAGGCCATTTTGATCCAGGCTATTGAAACAGTAGTCGCAGGAGATAAATATATAGAAGGAGAGATCCAAAAGAAAATAAAACATGATCCCTTACGGTCGAAAAAAATCTATACTGCCCAGTCTCTGCTGACGACCAGGGAAAAAGAAGTATTGCAATTAATCGTAAACGGTTGTACGGACCAGGAAATCTCAAAACAACTTTTCCTGGGGCCGAGGACGATAAAATATTACCGTATGAGTATGTTACTCAAGTTAGATGCCAGGAATACGGCAGCCCTGGTCAGTAAGGCATTGAAACTGGGCCTGGCAGAATAACAGGTAAGCGTATCCGCATATCCTATTCTACTTCTAACATATACGTGGCGCAATGAAAGTCCACTTTATATTCTTTGCCATTGTGCAATCCTTTCTTTTCCTCTTTCACGATCATTTCCAACAGGTATTTTCCGGGCCATAAAGGGACAAATCCGGCCTTACCTTCCTTATTGGCATATAACTTCTGCAGCCAGCCATTGGGAGCCATCACTTCTATTTCCTGGTCACCGGTAATTGCCGGTGCTACCCACCGGGAAAAATGAACAGTATCCCCTACCCCTGCCTGTTTTAAATCCGGCAGCATGCCCAGGGAACTTCCCTGGTAACCAGGAGCTCCGGTTGCTAATCCTACCTGTACCCGGGCAAGAGAATGGTAATCCAGCTTATACCCATAATAAGGCTCGCTGGCGGTATGCTGCAGTACCAGGGTATAAACGCCTTCGCTCTCCGGCGTAAAAAGCGCTACAAAATGGTCCTTTTGGGGAGTGGCCTTTAACTTTATTTCTTTATGCTCCGGAGTGATCAATACCAGGCTAAATTCCTTCAGGTCGGAAAACCATTTATCCGGCTCCGTAAATTCCTGGTTACCGTACTCGCCAAAATACACTTTTACCTCCTGCGGGACGCCGGGCACACCTTTAGCCTTACTTTGTATCCAAAGGGCATGTCCAAAACCCCGGGTTCCCAGAAGGCACATCAATATAAAAATTACAATTCCTTTTTTGTAGTTCATTTCTCTTTACTTTATTAAATGGAGCAGGTGATCAGATAAAAATAAGTTGAAACCAGGGGTGGTTACGGGAAGCAAAAGTAACGTGGCTGGCGACAACCGGCTAACAAAAACAGGAAATTAAGTTTCAAAAACCGGAATTAAACCTAAGCTATTCCGGCATCCCGGCCTATAATCCTTTTTCAAAAAATAAGCTCCGGATCGGGCACACAAGAACATTTAAGGAGCCTCCCTCCCTTGCCTTCAAATGACCTGATGCAACTATTTCATCAATTAATTGTTCTTGGGTTAAAACATTACTCTATGGCAAAGCCCATCTGGACCGGAACCACCGCTTTTGGCCTGGTCAATATTCCCGTGAAATTGTTCAGCGCCATTTCAGAATCGACACTCGATCTGGATATGCTGGACAAAAAAGACAAAAACCGCATCCGCTATAAACGGGTGAATGAGCATACCGGAAAAGAGGTCAGCTGGAATAATATTGTGAAAGGGTTTAAAATAAAAGACAATTATGTAATCCTAGAGGATAAGGACTTTGAAAAGGCTTCTGCCGAAAAAACCAAAAGAATTGAGATCACCTCTTTTGTCAAAGAACAGGAAATCGATCCGATATATTATGAAAGTACTTATTACCTGGAACCCGGGGCAAAGGATACGAAACCCTATGCTTTATTAAGAAACGCCATGAAAAAAACGGGGGTAGTGGCCATGGGCTCTTTTGTCTTGCGTAATAAAGAGCATCTTTGCGTGATAAAGGTGCGGGAGCACGCTTTGGTGCTGACCAAAATTCACTTTGCACAGGAGATCAGGCCGCTTGATGATTATAACATTCCCGCGGCATCCATCAAGGTAAACCCTGCAGAAAGCAAGATGGCCTTATCCCTGATCAACAATATGATAAAACCTTTTGACCTTAGCAAATACAAAGATGAATATACTACTCAATTACTGAAATTCATACGAGCCAAAGCCAAGGGTAAAGTGACTGCAGCAGCAAAAGAAACGCCCAAACTCCCTGAAGAGGTATCCAGCCTTTTAGAACAGCTAAAGGCCAGCCTGGGCAGTCCTGCGCCTGCAAAAAAGAAAAGTGCTGCAAAAAAGAAGACATCTCTTAAAAGAAAAAGAAAGACGGCGTAAGTTTAATACATTCTTCTATGCCTTCTACAGTAATCCGGAGTATCGACTACGATGTAGATCAGCAAGTGCTGAAAATCACTTTCCG